>DASUTW010000285.1:0-9655 GCA_036374395.1 Actinomycetota bacterium | reverse complement strand
CCCCGAGGCTCTCGATCGGGCCCTGCGGGTGCGCCGCACGCTGCTGGCGATCTGGAGCATGCGGGGCGCCCCCCACATCGTGCCGGCGTCCGATCTCGAGGTCTTCACCCTGGGAGCCCTGCCTCTCGACGCCGCCTCCTTCCGCCGGTCGATGGGCGGGTGGTCCGACGCCCTGGAGAATGCGGGTTTCGACGTTCACGAGACCCTCGACGAGATGGTGGCCGCCGCCCGCGACCTCCTCGACGGCCGGACCATGAACGTCAACGAGTTCCGGGATCTCCTCCGCGAGCGCGTGCCGGCGCTGGCCAGGGTCCGGAAGCCGGAGTTCGCCCGGGACCCGATGCCCGAGCCCCTGTTCCGGGCCCTGGGGACGGCGGGGGCGGTCTGCATCGTGAGCGGCCGGGGCACCAGCTCGGAGCTCGGTCGCACGGATCAGTGGCTGGGATCCTCGCCCGACCCGGCCTCGAAGGAGGAAGCTCGGGCCGAGCTGGCCCGCCGCTTCCTCCACGCCTACGGGCCGAGCAGCCCGCGCCGTTTCGCCGAGTGGACCCAGCGGAGCACGGAAGACGCGAAGCAGGCCTTCTCGCTGATCGAGGGAGAGCTGGAGGAGGTGAGCTTCGACGGGAGGTCCTGGATGCTCCGCCGCGACGCGAAGACCCTCTCCGCCCCGAGCGAGCCAAGGGGCGTCCGCCTGCTCCCCGTCCAGGACCCCTATCTGCAGCAGCGTGATCGCGCCACGCTGCTGGCGGACGCGGCCCATCGGAAGCGGCTCTGGCAGCCGATCCGCGGGCCGGGGGGAGTTCTCTCCGCCGGCGAGCTCGTCGCCACGTGGCGCTCGACGATCAAGGGCCGACGACTCGAGGTGACGGTCGAGCCCTTCGGGCGGCTCACGAGCGCCGTCCGGGAGGAGGTGACCGGCGAGGCCGAGCTCGCGGCGGTGATCCGTGGATGCGAGACGGCTCGAGTGACCTTCGGGAGCTGACGCCTACCCGACCCTGGTGAGGTGCCTCCGGCTGGCTTCACCCGCGGGCGCCGAAGCCACGCGATCCGCCCGGAACAGCCCGCGGTAGACAACCGCGGCGAACGCCAGGACCAGCACCGCGACCACCACGAACACGGCGGCTTGCCCCGTCGACGCGTTCGGGTCGTCGTTCCCCACCATCACGATCGCCATCGCCGCCACCGAGGCCGGGACGAAGGCCCACCAGCCCACGAGCGCGTACATCGCCTTCCTCCCCCACGGCGCGCCGGCGATAACCCCCACGGCCGCGGCGATGGTCGCGGGGAGCACGACCCCGAGGTCGAGGAGGAAGATCGACCAGAACATCGTCACGCCCTCGAGCGCCTCGGCCGACAGCCCCTCGCCCCTGAGCGCGTCGGCCACGAGGGGCACGTACCGCGAGAGCAGGAAGCCCGAGAAGGCCAGGAGGGCCACCCCACGCAGGCGATCGGCTCGCCGGGTCGCGGGCGGCAGCTCCTCGCTCCGGATCGCCCTCCACGACCCCACGGCGATCGTGCCGCTCAGGACAAACAGCCCCAGGTGGAGCGGGAGCGCGCCCGGGTAGTACGCGTACTCGGGCCCCACCACGAACTGGAGCAGCATGTACCAGCCGTAGGCGGCGGGCCCGAAGCCGAGCACGGGCCCGGCGGGATGGCCGCGCAGGGCCAGCGCCCCTGCGAGGACACTGACCGGCGCCACCAGGGTCAGGGAGACCGCGTCGAGGCCGAGCGTCTGGTTCGTCAGGGACTCCGACAGGGGGTAGTCGACGATCCCGAGGACCAGCGGCCCCAGGATCGCGCTCACGATGAGGCCCGCCCCGAGCGTGATGAGGCCGACCCCCAGCCAACGGTGGGTTCCCATCGTTCTGCTCCTCGCATCGACGACCTCGCCACGGTAGTGCCGCCCGCCGGGACGCTTTGTGGGCCGTAGGTCCCGACGACGACGTGACCTTCGTCGCTCCCGACGCGCGGATCGCAGGTGCGAGGGCCCCCCTCAGCGGGTAAGGGGTCGAGGAGGCGTCTCTGAGAGGAGGTCGGCGATGCGAGCCATGGTGTTTCACGGAGCCGGCGAGAAGGCATGGGAGGAGGTCCCGAACCCCGAGATCCAGGACCCGACGGACGCGATCGTCCGCGTGGACGCGGTCACGATCTGCGGCACGGACCTCCACATCCTGAAGGGGGACGTGCCCGCCGTCACCGACGGCCGCATCCTCGGGCACGAGGCTGTGGGCACCGTCGAGGAGGTGGGCTCGGGGGTCTCCACGCTCCAGCCCGGAGATCGCGTGCTCGTCTCGTGCATCACGGCATGCGGCCGCTGCCGCTTCTGCCGGGAGGGCCGGTACGGCCTCTGCATCGGTGGAGGCGGGTGGATCCTCGGGCACCTGATCGACGGAACGCAGGCTGAGTCCGTCCGAGTTCCGTTCGCGGACACGTCCACCCATCCCATCCCCGAGGGGGTGTCGGACGAGGCCGTCCTCATGCTCGCCGACATCGTCCCGACGGGATACGAGGTCGGCGTGCTGAACGGAGGGATCCGCCCCGGGGACACCGTGGCCGTGGTGGGGGCGGGACCGATCGGGCTGGCTGCGATCCTGACGGCTCAGCTCTTCTCCCCGAGCCAGATCGTCGCGATCGACCTTGCCGACGCGCGGCTCGACGCCGCCAAGCAGTTCGGGGCGGGCGTGCAGGTGAACAACGGGCAGCAGGATCCCGAGAAGGAGATCATGGATCTCACGGACGGCCTCGGCGCGGACGTGGCCGTGGAGGCGGTGGGGGTCCCCGAGACCTTCGAGCTCTGCACCCGCCTGATCCGGCCGGGAGGCCGGGTGGCCAACGTGGGCGTGCACGGGAAGCCGGCCACCCTCCATCTCGAGGACCTGTGGATCAAGGGCATCACGATCACCACGGGCCTGGTGGACACGTACTCGACGCCCACCCTGCTGCGCCTGATCGGGTCCGGGCAGCTCGACGTGGGCCGCTTCGTCACCCACCGCTACGACCTGGGGGACTTCCCCAAGGCGTACGACGAGTTCTCCAGAGCGGGCGAGACGGGCGCCCTCAAGGTGGTCCTACCGAGAGGCTGCGGCCGGGCGACGCCGCTCGCGGACGCGTCAGCGCCGACCCCGGTACCAGGCCACGGTGGCCGGGATCGCGTCCGCGAGCGGCGTCGCCCCCCAGCCGAACGCCCCCTCGAACTTCTCGCTGCTGACGATCCACGGGTGCTCGTGCTGGTAGAGCTGCTCCCTGACGGCACGGATCGTCGGATTGAAGGGGGACGCCAGCGACAGCACCCACCGGGGGGCGGAGCGGATCCTCGGCCGACGGCCAACTCCCTGGAAGACCATCTCGACGAAGCGTCGCGTCGGCAGCGGGGGCGGGCACGGAACGTGCCAAACGCTCCCGGCCTCTTCGCTGTCCGCCAGCGCGACCAGCGCCCGGGCGAAGTCATCGATGTAGGTCACCGAGCGAGGCGCCTCGGGGTCGCCCAGGAGCTGAGCCGGCTTCCCGGCCAGCGCCCGCTCGAACACCCGATCCCCAACGGTCGAACGTCGGGCGTGCGGACCGAAGAAGTCCGAGCCACGCCCGATCGTCGCTCGCACCCTGCCCTCGTCGTGGGCCCGCATCAGCGCGGCGGCGATCTCGGCTCGCGTCCTCCCGTTCGGTCCGAGCGGGCGGTACGGAAGCTCCTCGGTGAGGGGACCGCCGACCGGCCCGTAAGCGTACAGGTTGTCGCCGAACACCACGCGGGCACCGCTGGCGGAGACTCCCTCGATGATCCCGGCCATGAGCGGCGGGTGGAGCTCCGCCCATCGATGATAGGGAGGGTTCGCGCAGTGGTAGACGACGGTCGCGCCCCGACACGCCCGGACGGCGTCCCCGCGATCGGCGACGTCGGCGGCCTCGACCTCCACGCCGTCGGGCGTCTGGGCACGCCCGGAGCGGTTGACGGCCCTCACCCGCTCCCCTCGACCCGCGAGCCGGCGGATCACCGCCAGCCCGAGCGGGCCGGTCCCGAATACCACCGAGACGTCGCCCACGACGGGCCCCACGATACCCGGGAGTGACGAGTGGCTGCTGCGGATCAGCCGTCAGGGCCCGCGGTGATCCGCGGTTCGTCGGAGGCATCCTTGGGCTTAGGGCTTTCCCGCGGGGGCCCGGCCCAGAACGACGGAGGATCGCTGGCCGGGAAGGACTCCCTGCTCGCCTCGTCCACGAGATCGTCGTCCCTGGAAGCCCGCTCTTCCGTCACGCCGGGATCGTATCCCGCCCTGCTCTTCGGGACCGCTGCTACCCTCAGCCGAACGTATCGCAGGCTTCGCCGTCCCCGGTCCGGAACCCCCGCTGGAACCAGGTGCGGCGCTGCTCCGCGGAACCGTGGGTCCACGTCTCGGGGTTCACCCGGCCGGTCGCCTCCCGCTGGATGCGGTCGTCCCCCACCGCGGCCGCGGCTCCCAGACCTTCCTGGACGTCGCCCTCTTGCAGCAGCCCTCGCTCCCTCGTGCTCTTCCCCCATACCCCGGCGAAGCAGTCCGCCTGAAGCTCCTGCTGGATCGACAGCTCGTTCCGCTGAGAGGGGTTCTGCTGGGAGAGACGCTGGACCCGCTCGTTGATCCCGAGGAGGTGCTGGACGTGATGGGCGACCTCGTGGGAGATCACATAGGCCTGGGCGAAGTCCCCCTTGGCTCCGAACCGATCCCGCAACTCCTCGAAGAACCCGAGATCCAGGTAGACGCGTTCGTCGGCGGGGCAGTAGAAGGGTCCGACGTCGGAGCTGGCGAAGCCGCAGGCCGTGTCCGTGGCGTCCCGGAACAGCACCATCTCGGCCGGCCGATAGTTCCTCCCCGACTCCTCGAAGATGTCCGTCCACGTGCTCTGCGCGTCGTCGAACACGAACGAGACGAAGGAGACGAGCTCAGCCTCGGGATCCTGACCCTGGGGAGGCGCCTCCGGCGCCTCCGCCCCTCCCCCGCCCAGCGTGCCGTTGAGGAAGAGGATCAGCAGGAGGACGAGGATGCCCCCGATGCCCCCGCCGGCGGCGCCGATCGGGAGGCCTGAGATGCCCGGGCGCGCCGGGGTGGCGAACCTGCGATCGCGGACGTTGCGGCTTCGGTAGCGGCGTTTGAACCTCACGGCCAAGATTCTCCCCCGTCGCTCGCACTCCCACGCCCCCATCATCGAGACGCGAGTCGCAACCGCTCGGCTCGCGGATCCCGGCGAATCGGTCCGCACGGCGGAAGGTAGTGAGCACATCCCCTCGGTCCGTGGTGCTTCCACCCTTCCTCCGTACCAAGCCAAAAAGAGAGAATGACCCGACGGACGAGGAGGAAGCGTGAGGGCTCGGACGGCCACGATCACGGGTTGGTCCCTCGCGGGGTTGGCGACGGGCGTATCCGCGATCAGCCTCGTAATGGTCGCGCCGGTCTCGTCACAGGCGGTCGGCGTCCCACAGTCGCTACCGTTCGGAGTCTTGGTGGTCACTATCGCACTGACGTTCTCCCTCGTCGGTGCCCTGATCCTCTCGCGACGGAAGGACAACGGACTGGGGTGGCTCTTCGCGGTCAACGGGCCCGTCGTCGTGGTCTCCGGGCTCGTCCGCGTACTCGGCTACCGAGGTCTCGTCGGAGACCTCGGGTTCGAGACCGGCCGCTCCGCGACCTGGGCAGCCGATATGTCGGATCCCCTGGTGGTCGCCCTCATGACGGTCTTCCTCTACCTCCTGTTCCCGGAGGGACGCCTGCGGTCCCACGGCGAGCGGCGGACGGCGCTCGTGGCGGCCGTCGGGGTTCTGCTCGCGACGATGGGTGCGTTCCTGGAGCCGCACCTCCAGGAGTACCCCGACGTCGGCACGCCCTTCGCGCTCGCGATCCCCGCCGCCGTGTCGTGGACGCTCGTCGGGACCGGTTACGCGGTGATCATTGGCACGGTCGTCTCCTCGATCGTGCTCCTCATCCGGAGGCTCCGGAGGGCGCGAGGCCGCGAGCGAGACCAGCTCCGCCTCCTGGTCTGGGCGACGGTCGTGGCCACCATCCTGATCGTTCCGCCGATCTTCTCGCCGCCCGGAGCGTCCTGGACCCGAGTGATGTACCTCCTCGGAGGCCTCGGGTTCCTTTTGATCCCCGTCTCGGTCGGGGTGGCGATCCTGCGTCATCGTCTGCTCGACATCGACCTCGTCATCCGTCGGACCGTCGTGGTCGCCGTCCTCGGCGCGTTCATCACCGTGGTGTACGTCGGGATGGTGGTCGGCGTGGGAGCGATGATCGGCAGGTCCGGCAACGTCGTGCTGTCTGCGGTGGCGGCCGCGGTCGTTGCGCTGGCGTTCCAGCCGCTGCGCCGCTGGGCTCAGCAGTTGTCCAACCGCGTCGTCTACGGGGAGCGGGCCACCCCGTACGAGGTCCTGCACGAGTTCTCCGAGCGCGTGGCGGGATCCTACGGCACCGAGGACGTGCTGCCGAGGATGGCCGCGATCCTGGGTGAGGGGACGGGCGCGTCGCGAGCCCAGGTTTGGATGCTCTTCGGAAGCGAGCTCAGGCCCGTGGCCGTGTGGCCATCAGGCGTTCGCCCGTCCGACGCGGCCTGGGCACCCGGACCGGAGCTGCCCCCGATGCCCGACGTGAGCCTGGCGGTCCCGGTCCGGGACGACGAGGAGCTCCTCGGAGCGCTGAGCGTGACGAAGGACGCGTCGGATCCGGTCACGCAGACCGAGGAGCGGCTCGTCGGCGACCTCGCCCACCAGGCGGGCCTGGTGCTCCGGAACGTGCGGCTGGTCGAAGACCTGCGGGCTTCGCGGACCAGGCTGGTAGCGGCGCAGGACGAGGAGCGTCGCAAGCTGGAGCGGGACATCCACGACGGCGCGCAGCAGCACCTCGTCGCGCTCACCGTGAAGGCTCAGCTGGCCGACTCGATGGTGGACCGAGACGCTGCGAAGGCCCGCCAGCTGCTCGCCGAGATCAAGGCCGAGACCACCGAAGCCCTCGAGGCGCTGCGCGATCTGGCCCGGGGGATCTACCCTCCCCTCCTGGCCGACAAGGGGCTGGCCGCAGCCCTCGAGGCGCAGGCACGGAAGGTCACCGTGCCGACCGAGGTGAACGCCGACGGCGCCGGGCGCTACCCGGAGCAGGTGGAGGCCACCGTCTACTTCTGCTGCCTCGAGGCGCTGCAGAACACCGCGAAGTACGCGGACGCCTCGCGGGCGACCGTCTCGATCTCGGCCTCGGAGGGCGCGCTGACGTTCCAGGTTTCGGACGACGGGCGCGGGTTCGATCCCGCCTCCACGCCTCGAGGCTCGGGCCTCCAGAACATGAGCGATCGCTTGGAGGCCGTGGGCGGAGCCCTCGAGATACGGTCGGCGCCGGGAGGCGGCACGACGCTCACCGGGCGCGTGCCGCTCCACGCCTGATGCGAGCCTGGACGCCTCTCGATGTTCCTCTCCGTCACGGTGTCGTTGGGCAGCGGCCGATCGCGATCCGGCGGGTTCCCTTAGCGTCGGGGGGCCGCGCGTTCAGGCCGTGGCGGGCGGGGCCGGTGCGGGCGTGGGGGGCCGAACCTCGCCCGGCGCCCAGCGCCCGGCGACCCAGAGCGTCCCGAGCCCGAGCACCGTTCCCACGAACCAAGCGAGGCCGCCCAGGAACGGGACCAGCGCCACCAGCCGCAGGGCCCCCCAACCCAGGAAGAAGGCGACGTAGCGGGAGGTGGGCTCCCTGACCGCGAGCCGCCCCAGGGCGAGCCCTCCGACTACGTAGCCGATCGAGTAGATCAGAGCGAGGCCGCCGAGGAGGAACAGTCCCAACGGGATCCCGACGACGGTGACGAGCAGCAGCCCCGCCACGATGGGGAGCAGGAAGAACACCATGAGGCCGAACCCGATCGCCGCGCCCGCACGGTCTCGGAGCGACGTGATGGCCGCGAGGTCCAGCCTCGGGGCGAGGAAGAGCAGGACGAGGCCGAGCACGAGCGTCGACACCGTGTAGGCGAGCCACCATGCGAAGCGCCCGATGAAGGTCGAGTCGTAGAGGTCGAACCGGGTCTGGAGGTCGTCGACGCTGCCCCCGATCGTGGCGCCCTCCTCGATCTGGGGATCCTCCAGGGTGATGACGTCGCCCTGCACCTCGGAGCCGGAGCGCAGGACGACGTCCCCCGCGAACACGATGACGTCCTCGCGCACGGTCCCGGTGATCTCGGTCCTTCCGTTGAAGACGACGAGCCACTCTTCGACCGTGCCCTCGATCACCGCAGGGCCGTTGAAGATGACCGCGTTCTGCACCGACTCGCCCTCGGCGACGTTGAGACGACCGGTCAGGATCACCACGTCGTCGTCGTCGATGCCGTTCTCCTGGGCGACGGCCCCGGGCGCGAGCATCAGGATCCCGAGGAAGAGGAACGCCACGACGCCGGACCGGCGCAGGCTCATGCCGTCACTCTGACCCTCCGACCGCGCACGTGCAAGCTCATCCGATGTGCGTCTGCGACGCCGGTGGCAGACTGTGCCCATGGACGACGAGGAGCTCCTGGCCCGGGCCGAGGAGGCTCTCACCGAGATCAAGGTCAGCCACGGCCTGTCGGACCGTCACGCCTCGGTCCTGGCCGCCCTTCGGATCCGCCTGAAGGGGAGCGCCGGCAGTTCGCTGGAGGAGATGCTTGCAGCGGCGGGCGACCTCAAGCCCGGGCTCGAGGAGGAGATGGCGAAGGCGGAGGACGAGCCCAAGCCCTCCCTGGACGATCTCCTGTCCGAGCCCGACGCGAAGCCCGAACGGCCATCCTGAGTGTCAGCGCCCATCGGAACCGACCACGGCCCACCGGGTGCTGTACCAGTCCAGCAGGATCCTCATGGCTCCCATCGCTCGGTGGATCACCTACCTTCATCCCCCTGAGGACCCTCCGCGTGGGACGAACCGTGCTCGAGGATGAAGCGAGCGACCTCGCTGATCGCGTCGGCGTGGTCACCCAGCATGAGATGACCACCGCTCTCCACCGTGACGAGCTGCGCATCCGGGATGCGGTGCGCCATCTCTACCGCGCTCGCATAGGGAGGACCGGGGTCGTCGCGCGCGTGCATGACGAGCGTCGGGGCCAAGACCTGTGAGAGCTCGATCCGGTTGACGTCCGGGTTCGACACGTATGCATCGAAAACCTCGCCGGTGACCCGCCGCTTCCCGGGTAGGACCTGCCGCATCGCTCGAGAGAGCTTCTCCTCGTCCCCCGGGATCAGCTGCACCCCTTCCGGAACCACCAGCACCTGGCTCAGCCGTGCCATGACGCCGGGCAGGTAGGTGATCATGGCCCACAGGATCGGATCGCTCCCGAAGATCGCTTTGAACAGCGGTCTCGGGGGCATCCCTTGCGATTGGTGGGAACCGGGAACGTTGGCGGAGATGAGGACGAGCGCACGGACCCGGGCCGGATGGCGCACGCAGAGGTGGAGGGCGGACGTGCTCCCTGCCGAGCCCGCCACCACAACCGCATCGGTGATGCCCAGCGCGCCGATGAACTCCGCGAACGCATCGGCCTGCATCTCCGGGGTCGCGTCGTCCGGCATCGCAGAGCCCAGGTAGCCGAACCGGGACGGGACGAGCACTCGGCATCCGTCGGGGACGAGCTCCTCGGCGAGGTCGCTGAGACCGCCGTCCGCACCTTGCGTGATGCCGTGGACGACGAGAAC
>DASUTW010000284.1:0-5783 GCA_036374395.1 Actinomycetota bacterium | reverse complement strand
CGTCGAGCAGGACGGCGGCCCCCTCGGCGTCGCGAGCCACGGGGCCGCCCGCGGCCGCACCCTCCACCCTGGGGTCCCGGAGGCGCCATGTGATCTCGAGCCGGTCCGAGCGCTCGCCTACGTTGATGTCGTCGTCCATCCGACCGTAGAAGTCTCGCCGGAACCGGCGGGCGGAGGCGCCCAGCTTCCGGAGGTTGAGGTACGCGTTCCTCGAGATCATCGGGTCGAACGTCCAGGTGATGAGCTCGATCCCACGCTCCAGCGCCCAGTCGCGCTGCGCCCACTTCAGCGCGGAGCCGATCCCCTCGTGCTGGAGGGTCGGCTCGACGCCCGTGACGTGCGAGTGGAGGAGCAGCTCACCGTCGTCCCGGCCCAGGAACGCGACCTGGGCCCCCACCATCCGGTCGTCCAGGAACGCCCCGAGGATCGCGCCGCCGTGCGTGGCCACGGCGCGGAGCACCTCGACCGCGAACATGCGGTCCTCGGCACCCCAGATCCGTTCGAAGAGCTCCAGGGCGGAGCGGAGGTCGTCGACCTCGGCGAGGTCTCGGATCGCGACCTCAGCCATCGGCGGCCAGATCGTCGATCAAGCGGGCCACCATCTCGGCCCGCAACGGCATCGCGCCCACGAGGACGTGCTCGTCGCGGGCGTGCGCCCCGCCACCCTCGGCGCCGAGCCCGTCGAGGGTGGGGACGCCGAGGGCCGCCGTGAAGTTCCCGTCGCTCCCACCGCCCACCTCGGCCGCCGGGAGGTCGTACCCGAGACGCCGGAGCCGCTCGTACAGGTCCCCGCTCGCCTCCCGCCCAAGGGGTCCCCGGTTCATCCCACCCTTGACGGAGAGGTGGGCGCCCTCGGTCAGCGGCTCGAGCGATGCGAAGGCTCTCTCCAGGCGCTCTCCTTCCTCTCGCGTCCACACGCGGGCGTCCACGCTGGCCCAGGCCTCCTCGGGAACGACGTTCTCCGCGGACCCCGCCCGGACCATGGTCACGGTGACCGTGGTCCCGGCCGCGGGATCCCCGAACGAGGAGATCCGCTCCAGCTGGCGGGCGATCTCGATCGCCGCGTTCACGCCCTTCTCGGGCTCGAGCCCGGCGTGCGCGGCTCGCCCCTTCACCTCGATCCGCCAGTGGGCCACGCCCTTGCGCGCCGTCTTCACCGCGCCTCCGTCGGCGGAGGGCTCCAGCACGAGCACCGCCCGCGAGGCCAGCGCCTCCCGCTCGATCGCCTCCTGGGACTCGGCGCTCCCGCGCTCCTCGTCGTGAGTGAGCAGCATCGTCACCGGCCCGCTGCTGTCCCGGATGGCGAAGAGCCCCTGCACGATCCCCGCCTTCATGTCGAAGGCCCCGGGCCCCCGGGCCACGCCGTCCCGGACCTCGAACGGGAAGTGCGCCAGGGTGTCCGTGGGCCACACCGTGTCGTAGTGGCAGAGAAGGAGGACGGGCCGATCCCCGGGTCGCTGCCAGCGCAGCACGTGCCCCTCGGCCTCCGGGGGGCTCCCCAGGATCTCCCGGCACAGGTCCCGCAGGACGAGGCCGCACCGCTCCAGCCCGCCCGGATCCGACGAGAAGGACTCGGCCTCGACGAGGAGCCGCAGGGCCTCGAGCATCTCGGGGGGAGGGCTCACCTCGTCAGGGAGCCTCCTCCAGCGTGGGCTCCGGGCGCCGGCGTCGCAGCACGAGCAGGTCGTACAGCACCGCGGCGAGCACGCCGCCGGCCACAGGCCCGATCCAGTACACCCAGTGGTCGGTCCAGTACCCCCCGGCCACCGCCGGGCCGAACGAGCGCGCCGGGTTCACGGACCCCCCCGTGAAGGGCCCGCCCATCATGATGTCGAGCGCCACCGTGAGCCCGATCGGCAGCCCGGCCACGGCCCGGAAGGTCCCGTCGGGGTCCACCGCGACCGCGAAGATCACCCAGACCAGCAGGAACGTCAGGACCGCCTCGATCGCGATCCCCTGAGCGACGGTGACGTCTCCCAGCAGGGTGGCCCCCAGGGAGACCGAGCGCCACGCGTCCTCCGGGACGACCGCGCGCAGCAGGAGGGCGCCGGCCACGCCCGCAGCCAGCTGGGTCACGAGGTAGGCCGCGGCGTCCCCGGTCCTGATCTTCCCCGCCGTCCATGCTCCGATGGTAACCGCAGGATTGAGATGCCCTCCCGACACGTGCCCGATCGCAGAGACCATCACCGCGATGACGAGGCCGTGGGCCAGCGCGATCGTGACGAGATTGGGGGCGAGGTCGCCTCCCCCGATCACGGAGGCCGCCACGATCGATCCGGCCCCCACGAAGATCAGCGCGAACGTCCCCACGAACTCCGCGAGCATCTTCCGTCCGATGTCGTCGCTCATGTCCCTCCCTTCGGGTCCGGTGCGACCTAGCAAACCGGCCGAGGGGGGAGGGCGCAAGCACCCGCGGTTCCTTTGCACCTTTCCGTGATTCCGTGGCACACTACGCGCATCGTCCGGGCCTTCGGGTCCGGACCGGCGGCGGGGCGACGCGGGCACGCCCCGCCGTCACCTTTCCGGGGGCCTGCTGATGCTATCCTCGGAGCGGCCAGGGCGCGTAGCTCAGTGGGAGAGCGCTCGCCTCACACGCGAGAGGTCGTAGGTTCAAATCCTGCCGCGCCCACCCTGCGCTCAAGGACGCCTCTTCCGTGCCGACACTTCAATGAAATGCGGCGGCTGCGCATGCAACGGGACCGGGAGGCGGGCTTCACGCTCGTGGAGCTCATGATCGTCCTGCTCATCCTCGCGATCCTCATCGCGATCGCGATCCCCACGTTCCTCGAGTACCGGCGGCGGGCCTCGAACCGGGCCGTGCAGGGCCACCTCAACACCGCGCTCAAGGTCCAGCGAGGCATCAAGGCCGACCCTCCGTTCACCTTCAGCGCCGACGGCAGCGAGCTGGAGGCGATCGAGCCGGGGCTCGACTACGACGCGGCGATCAACCCCACCTGCGCCGCCTACGTTGACCAGTACTGCATCCGGGTCGAGATGCTCGGGCCGGACGAGGTGCTGCTGATCGCGCTCTCCACGTCGGGCGACTACTGGGCGATCCGCGACGTGACCGACGGCCCGGGCGCGGGCACCTTCTACAACCAGGGCGGGGACGCAGCGCCGCCTGCCGCGGCCGCCGTCGTGGACGACTCCTGGTAGCGGGCTCCGTCTCACCCATCCGTTGGGTACGATCGATGGGGAAAGGGGTGGGGAATCGATGATGGAGCCGTTCAAGTACCAGCTTCCCGACGCGGATCCCCAGGAGACCGCGGAGTGGCTGGAGGCCCTCCGGCAGCTGATGGAGGACTCGCCCTCTCGCGCTCGCTTCCTGATCTATCAGCTCACGCGGGAGGCGCAGGCTCGCCACCTCGGCGTCCCGTCCATGGTCTCCACCCCCTACATCAACACGATCCCGCCCGAGCAGGAGCCGGAGTTCCCCGGCGACGAGGACATGGAGAGGCGCATCCGCCGCCTGATCCGCTGGAACGCCGCGGTCATGGTGTCCCGCGCCAACGAGCACTACGAGGGCATCGGGGGGCACATCTCGACCTACGCCTCCGGGGCCTCCCTGGTCGAGGTGGGCTTCAACCACTTCTTCCGGGGCAGGAGTCACCCGGGCGGGGGAGACCACGTGTACTTCCAGGGCCACGGGGCGCCGGGGATCTACGCCCGGGCCTTCCTGGAGGGCCGCCTGACCGAGGACCAGCTGGAGGCCTTCCGCCGCGAGGCGTTCGGCGACGGCCTGTCCTCTTACCCCCACCCGCGGCTGATGCCCCGGTTCTGGGAGTTCCCCACGGTCTCGATGGGACTCAGCCCGATCGCGGCCGTGTACCAGGCCCGCTTCGACCGCTACCTGCTGAACCGGGGGATCAGGGACACGTCGGACCAGCGCGTGTGGGCCTTCGTCGGGGACGGCGAGATGGACGAGCCCGAGTCGCTGGCCGGTCTGACGATCGCGTCCCGTGAGGGCCTCGACAACCTGATCTTCGTCGTCAACTGCAACCTCCAGCGGCTCGACGGGCCGGTCCGCGGCAACGGGAAGGTGATCCAGGAGCTGGAGGCGCTCTTCAGGGGCGCTGGGTGGCACGTGATCAAGGTGATCTGGGGCCGGGAGTGGGACGACCTGCTGGCCCGCGACAGCGACGGTGTGCTGGTCTCCAAGATGAACCAGACGGTGGACGGCGAGTTCCAGCGGTACGCGGTGGACGACGGCGCGTACATCCGGGAGCACTTCTTCGGGCCGGACCCGCGGCTCCAGGAGCTCGTCGCGCACCTCTCCGACGAGGATCTCCGACGGCTGCGCCGCGGGGGCCACGACTACTCGAAGCTCTACGCCGCCTACAAGCGCGCCACCGAGCTCACGGGAGCGCCGGTGGTGATCCTGGCCAAGACGGTGAAGGGATGGACGATCCAGGGCCTGGAGGCCAGGAACGTCACCCACCAGCAGAAGAAGCTCGCCTCCCAGGAGCTGAAGGTTTTTCGCGACCGGCTGGAGCTCCCCATCGAGGACGACGAGATCCACGAGGGAGAGGCGCCGTACATGACGGCCGAGCGCTTCCCCGAGGTGGCCGAGTACCTGCGGGAGCGCCGGAGCGAGCTCGGTGGCTTCGTCCCGGAGCGTCGCGTGGCGCCCCAGGAGATGACCCTCCCCGGGGACGACGTCTACGCGGAGTTCGACGCGGGTTCCGAGCAGCCCGTGGCCACGACGATGGCCATGGTCCGCCTGATCCGGAAGCTGATGAGGGACGAACGGGTGGGGGAGCGCGTGGTCCCGATCATCCCGGACGAGGCCCGGACCTTCGGGATGGAGTCGCTCTTCCCGGAGTTCAAGATCTACGCGCCGCACGGGCAGGTCTACGAGCCGGTCGACGCGGCGCACGTCCTCGCCTACAAGGAGGCGAAGGACGGGCAGGTCCTGGAGGAAGGGATCACCGAGGAGGGCTCGATGGCCTCCTTCCAGGCCGCCGGAACGTCCTACGCCACGCACGGCGAGCCCATGATCCCCTTCTTCATCTTCTACTCGATGTTCGGGTTCCAGCGGATCGGCGACCTGATCTGGCAGGCGGCGGATATGCGGGCCCGGGGGTTCCTCCTGGGCGCCACGGCCGGCCGGACCACGCTGAACGGGGAGGGGCTCCAGCACGAGGACGGGCACTCGCTGCTGCTCGCCTCCACGAACCCCGCCGTGCTCGCCTATGAGCCCACCTTCGCCTTCGAGATCGCGGCGATCGTCCGCGACGGCCTGCGCAGGATGCAGGACGAGGGCGAGGACCTGATCTACTACCTCACGCTCCAGAACGAGCCCTACCCCCAGCCGAAGCGGCCCGAGGGCCTGGAGGACGACGAGATCCTCAGGGGGATGTACCGGTTCCGCTCGACCGACGGGGAGCGCCGCCTCCGGGCCCAGATCCTGGGGTCGGGCTCGATCATGCAGGAGGCTCTGCGGGCCCAGGAGCTGCTGGCCGGGCACCACGACGTGGCCGCCGACATCTGGAGCGCGACCTCCTACCATGCGATGCGGCTCGAGGCGATCGAGGCCGAGCGCTGGAGCCGGCTCCACCCGGGTGAGGCGCCCCGCACTCCGCTCGTGACCCGGCAGCTCGAGGGGGCCGAGGGGCCCGTGATCGCGGTGTCGGACTGGATGAGGGCCGTCCCCGACCAGATCGCGCGGTGGGTGCCGGGGCCCTACCGCTCGCTCGGGACCGACGGGTTCGGACGCTCCGACACCAGGCCGGCGCTGCGCCGCTTCTACGAGGTGGACGCGGAGCACGTCGTCGTGGCCACGC
>DASUTW010000283.1:0-7981 GCA_036374395.1 Actinomycetota bacterium | reverse complement strand
ACCTCCGAGGGATCCGCCTCGACAGCGGGGACCTCGGGGAGCTCGCGCACCGGGCCCGCGCCATGCTGGACGAGGCCGGCCTCTCCGAGGTCCGCATCTTCGCCAGCGGTGGCCTGGACGAGCGGAAGGTGGCCGAGCTGGCAAACACGCCCATCGACGCGTTCGGGGTGGGGAGCAAGGTGGGCGTGGCCGAGGACTCCCCCACCCTCGACAGCGTCTACAAGCTCGTGGAGTACGACGGCCGCCCCGTGGCCAAGCTCTCCACCGCGAAGGCCACACTGCCCGGCCGCAAGCAGGTCTTCCGCACCGAGGGCGGCGACACGCTCGCCCTGCGGGACGAGTCGCTCCCCGGCGAGCCGGTGCTGGTCCCCGCGATGAGGAGCGGGGAGCGGCTGAACCGAGACACCTGGCGGGAGGCGCGCGATCGCTGCCGGGCCGACCTCGCCGCGCTGCCCGAGGACCGTCACGGGCTCGACGCCCCGCCCATCGAGATCCGCAGGTCCGAGGCCCTCGCCGCGCTCGACGAGGAGATCCGGGCCGGCATCCGCCGCCGGGAGCTGAGCCAATGAGCCGCCGACGGGGGAGACTGTGAACGTGGACCACGTCGTCTTCGAGCGCGAGCCCGACCTGGACCGGCCCGTCCTGATCTGCGCGTTCACCGGATGGAACGACGGAGGCGAGGCGGCCAGCACCGCCGCCGCCTACCTCCGCGACCGGTGGAGCGCCGAGCGCTTCGCCCGCCTCGACCCCGAGGAGTTCTTCGACTTCCAGGTGACCCGCCCCACGGTCCGGCTCGTGGACGGGGTCACCCGCCGCATCGAGTGGCCCGAGAACGACTTCTACGCCGCCTCGCTCCCCCACCGGGACGTGGCGCTCTTCCTCGGGATCGAACCGAACGTCCGCTGGCGGACCTACACCGAGCAGATCATCGGGACGGCACGGGCGATCGGAGCCGAGTCGATCCTGCTGCTGGGCGCCTTCCTGGCCGACGTGCCGCACACGGCTCCCTCGCCCGTGACCGGCTCCGCGCCCGACGAGGAGACCGCGAAGCGCCTCGGGCTGGCCGGCTCCCGGTACGAGGGGCCGAGCGGCATCGTCGGCGTGCTGCACGACGCCGCCACGCGGGCCGGCCTCGAGACGATCTCCTTCTGGGCGGCCGTCCCCCACTACCTCCCCGCCGGACCCAACCCCAGAGCCGCCCTCGCCCTGGCGGACAAGGTGGCCCGATTCCTGGACGTCGAGATCGCGACCGACACCCTGGAGCGTGCAGGAGCCACGTGGGAGTCGCAGGTGACCGCGATGATCGAGGACAACGAGGAGCTGGCCTCCTACGTCGAGCAGCTGGAGCGCTCGGCCCAGGAGAGCGACGATCTCGGGGAGGTGCCCAGCGGCGAGGCGCTGGCGGCCGAGCTCGAGCGCTTCCTCCGTGATCAGCGAGGGGACGGCTCGTGATCAACCGGAAGCAGCGGTTCCGGCACCGACCCGACCCGATCATGCCGCATGAGGGGCCCCTGCCCGCCGAGGGGGAGATCGCCTCGCTCGTCGGCGGGAAGAGCGGCGCCCTGCGCGCGGCGATCTTCGGCGTCAACGACGGCCTCGTCTCGAACCTCTCGCTCATCATGGGCGTGGCCGGCGCGGGCGTGAGCCCGGAGGTGATCCTGCTCGCCGGCATCGCGGGGCTGCTCGCCGGAGCCTTCTCGATGGCGGCGGGCGAGTACATCTCGATGCGGGTCCAGCGCGAGCTCTTCGAGCGCCTGATCCACCTCGAGGCCCACGAGCTCGGGGTGGACCCCGAGGGAGAGACCGAGGAGCTGGCGGAGCTGCTGGCGAAGCGGGGGATCCCCGAGGAGCTCGCGCCCCGCGTCGCCGAGAGCCTGATGGAGGATCCGGCCACGGCGCTCGACGTCCACGCCCGCGAGGAGCTGGGGCTCGATCCCGAGGAGCTCGGCTCTCCGTGGGGCGCCGCCGCGTCCTCGTTCGTGACGTTCGCGCTCGGCGCCCTCGTCCCGCTGGCGCCCTACCTCTTCGCCGAGGGCGCGCTCGCGGCGTGGCTCGCGGTGGGCCTGGCGCTGGGGGCGCTGTTCGGGGTGGGCGCGCTGATGACGATGTTCACGGGACGCAGCGCCGCGCTCTCGGGCGGCCGGATGATGCTGATCGGAGGCGCCGCCGCGCTCGTGACGTTCTTCGTCGGGAAGCTCCTCGACGTCACCGCCCTGGGTTGATCAGCCGGCCGCCGCGCGGTCTGCCACCACGAGGACCCGCTCGGCCTCGACCCGAGCCGCGGGAACCTCGGGATCGCCGTCCAGCAGCCTCGTCAGGGCCTCCCGCTTCGGCTCGCCCTCGATCAGGAACATCACGGCCGCCGCCGCGTTCAGTACCGGGAAGGTGAGCGTGAGGCGTCGGAAGTCGGGACGCTCCACGGGCACCACCCACCGCTGCCGTTCGTCGAGCGCGGGATCGCCGGGGAAGAGCGAGGCGGTGTGCCCGTCCTCGCCGATCCCGAGGAAGACGAGGTCGAGCGAGGGAACCTCGTCCCCGAAGCGCTCCCGGAGCGTCCGCTCGTAGGCCTCCGCGTCGCACGTCTCGCCGGGCATGGGGTGGGCTCGCGCCGGGACCTTCGAGAGCAGCGCCTCGCGCGCCTTCCCGAAGTTCGACTCGGGATGATCGAGCGGCACGCATCGCTCGTCGCCCATGAACGCGTCGACCTCCTCCCAGGGATACACGTGCTCGGCCAGCGCCGCGTACACCGGCTGCGGGGTGGCGCCGCCGGCCAGTGCGATCGTCCGTGGCCCCAACCCGAGGAACACCCCGAGCGCCGCGCTGACGAGGTCGTCGACGACGAGCAGCCTCCGCTCCACGGGCGGAAGCCTACCCGGGAGGGCTCAGGCCGACTCGCGGGGGACGAACTCGCCCGAGGGGAGCAGGACGCCGTCCGAGAGCTCGGCCTCCACCGAACCCCCGTGGAACTGCCGCTCGTAGAGCGTGGCGTACAGCCCGCCGCGCTCGAGCAGCTCGTCGTGCGTGCCGCGCTCGACCACCCGCCCTTCGTCGAGGACGAAGATCACGTCGGCCCCGAGGATCGTAGAGAGGCGATGGGCGATCGCGATCGTCGTTCGGCCCTCCATCAGGGGGCGAAGGGCCTGCTGGACGAGGCGCTCCGAGGTCGTGTCGAGCGAGGAGGTCGCCTCGTCGAGGATGAGGATCTTCGGGTCCTTCAGGATCACCCGGGCGATCGCCAGCCGTTGCTTCTCGCCGCCCGACATCTTGTAGCCGCGCTCCCCCACCGGGGTGTCGTAGCCCTCGGGCAGCAGCATCACCCGGTCGTGGATGAACGCGGCCTTGGCCGCGGCGATCATCTCCTCCTCGGTGGCGTCGGGCCGCCCGTACATCAGGTTCTCGCGGACGCTGGCGTGGAAGAGGTAGGTCTCCTGGGTCACCATCCCGACCGTCTCGCCCAGCGACTCCAGCGAGACGTCCCGCACGTCTCGGCCGTCGATCTCCACCGCACCCCGCTGGACGTCGTAGAAGCGGGGGACCAGGTACGTGATCGTGGTCTTGCCGGCGCCGCTCGGCCCGACCAGCGCCGCCAGCTGGCCCGGCTCGATCTCGAGGTCCACGTCCTGGAGGGTCCACAGTCGGCGCGGCGTCGCCCGCTCGCCGTCCTGCTCGGGCTCGCCGTCGGGCTCGGGCTCAAGGGCCGCGCCCTCGTACCGGAACCAGACGTCCCGGAACCGCACCCGCCCCTCCACGTCGTCGTGCACCAGCCGAACCGCGTCCGGCCGGTCCTGGATCTCGGGCTCCATGTCGAGGTACTCGAAGATCCGATCGAACAGCGCCATCGCGCTCTGGACCTCGACGCTGACCTGGAGCATCTGCCCGATCGGGAAGAACAGCCTTGACTGCAGCGTGGTGAAGGCCACGATCGTCCCAGCCGTGATCCCCGCGGCCGCCGGACTCGGGCTGCCGCTGATCACCCAGCCGGCCACGAGATAGACGAGCGCCGGCGCGATCGAGAAGAAGATCTGCACCGTGGCGAAGAACGACCGCCCGATCATGGTCTGGCGGATCTGGAGCCCGGCCAGCCTCTCGTTCTCCTTCGAGAACCGGTCCTCGTGGTACTGCTGACGCCCGAAGGCCTTCGAGAGCAGGACCCCGGAGACCGAGAGGGTCTCCTCGGCCAGCGCCGAGAGGTCGGCCAGCGACCGCTGGGTCGAGGCCGCGACCTGCTGGCGGGCCTTCCCCACCTTCGCCGTCAGCCAGAGGAAGAAGGGCAGCATCGCCAGGGAGAGCACGGTGAGCTGCCAGGAGAGGATCGCCATCGCGATCACGGTGGAGAGGACGATGACCGTGTTCGACAGGAGGCTCGAGGCCGTGTCGGTCACCACGCTCTGCACGCCGCCGATGTCGTTCGAGAGCCGGGACTGGATCTCACCGGTCCGGGTCGAGGTGAAGAAGCGGAGCGGCATCCGCTGGAGGTGCCGGTAGAGCGCGTTCCGCAGGTCCTGCATCACGCGCTGTCCCACGATGTTGGAGAGGTAGGTCTGCCCGATCGAGATCACGCCGGCCACGATGGGGACGGCCACCATCAGCGACACCCAGAAGTACAGCGCCCCGAGCTGCACCCCGTCGGGCGTGAACAGGGCCGTGTCGAAGATGACCTTGATCAGGAGCGGGTTGACGACGCCCAGGCCGGCAGTGACAAGGATCGTGAGCGCGATGAGGAGCACCCTCCGTCGGTAGGGACGGAAGGTCTGGACGACCCTGCGGACGGTGGCCCGCTCGATCGGACGCTTGTCCTCCTCCCGGAGGACCATCGGGAAGTGACCTCGAGGCACGGGATCTAAGGATAGCCGCCGTCAGGGCTTGGTTCGCGGCGGGAGTGGATCGAGGAGGGCGTCCACCAAGGAGACCATGGAGCCGCCAAGGCTGATCTGCCGCTGCCGCCGCTCGACGTCCCGGATCGTCGGGGCCACCCAGACGAGCGCCAGCGTGGACCCGATCAGCCCGGGCAGGTACACCCAGAGCTCCTCGGTGATGAAGACCCCCACGAACCCGAACATCGCGCCCGCCGAGGCGAGGGCGGCGGCGAGGAAGAAGAGCGACACGTACCGATCCGCAGCCTGGGTCGCATCGTCGGCCCGGAGCTCCCTCGACCGCGTCCGCGCCGCGGCCACGGCCCCGCCCAGACCCGCGGCCGCGAGGCCGACCTCGATGGGCTCGAAGGGGGCGCCGCCCAGGGGGAAGCCCAGCAGGAGCAGGAAGGCCCCGAAGACGTACGGGAGGAACACGAACGAGAGGAACACGGCGCGGACGTAGATGATGGCCGGCACCCGCGTCCGCAGGTGGGAAATGCCGATCTCTCGACCGAGCGGGATCAACAGCGTCGGGAGCCGGCGCATCGCCTCCCGCCAGCCGGGATCTCGCGTCACCTCGCCCCTCCTTCGATGAGCTCTCTGGCTCGTTCGAAGACGGCGTCGAACATCTCCTCGGTCAGCTTCCCCGTGAAGGTGTTCTGCTGGCTCGGATGGTACGACCCGAGCAAGCGATACGGGCCGATCTCGACCTCGACGCCGTGGCCGAACCTCGGCTTCGGCCTCGGGATCTCCACCCCTCGGGCCCGCAGCGCGCGCAGCGCGCCGTCCCAGGCGAACGACCCCAGCGCGACGATCACACGGACCCCCGTCAGCAGCTCCAGCTCGCGCACGAGGTACGGCAGACAGGTGTCGCGCTCCTCCGGGCTGGGGCGGTTCCCGGGCGGGGCGCACCTGTTCACCGCCGCGACATAGCAGCCGTCCAGCCGCAGCCCGTCGTCGCGCGACACCGACTCGGGCTGGTTGGCGAATCCCGCTCGATGCAGCGAGCGGAACAGCCAGTCCCCTGACCGATCCCCCGTGAAGATACGGCCCGTCCGGTTCCCGCCGTGGGCCGCGGGCGCGAGGCCGACGATCAGCAGCCGGGCCCGCGGGTCCCCGAACCCGGGCAGCGGCCGGGCCCAGTACTCCCAGCCCTCGTAGCGCTTCGGGCGCTCCCTGGCGGCCCGCTCGCGCCACTCGACGAGCCTCGGGCAGCGCGTGCACGAGACGATCTCGCCGCGGAGCGCGTCCAGGTCCCGCATGAGGGGTCCGATTGAAGCAGGTGTGGTGGGCCGCTTGGGGAGGACGGAATCCCCCCAACGGGCGGTCGAAATGCCGAGGCCGTCCAGCCATGATGGCTCAAGCGCTCCCGCACCGGGCCGATGCCAGAGGTATCAACTCGATGACCACAGAGACCACGACCGTCAGGGTCCTCCTCGTCGACGACGTCTCCGCCAGCCGGGAGACGCTGCGACGTGCGCTCGCCTTCGACGAGCGGATCGAGGTCGTGGGCGAAGCGGGCTCCGGCCCCGAAGCCGTGGAGAAGGCCGAGCAGCTCCGGCCCGACCTCGTGCTTATGGACGTTCGGATGCCCGACGGTGACGGGGTCGAGGCCACGCGTCACATCGTGACGCGGTTCCCGCAGATCCGCGTCGTGGCGCTCACCGCGCACGACGACGTGGACACGGTCCGCGACATGCTCACGGCCGGCGCCACCGGCTACGCGCTGAAGGGCGCCTCGGTGGACGAGCTCCTGGGCGCCGTCCACAAGGCCTGGCGCGGGGAGGCCCACATCGACGAGCGGGTGCTGCCGAGCGCCGTGCACGAGCTGCGGCGGCTCCTGCGCGAGGAGCGCGAGCGGCGCACCGAGGTCGAGCGGCTGGCGCGCATCCGTCAGGAGTTCGTCCAGGTCCTCTCCCACGAGCTGCGCACGCCGCTGACGGTGATGTCCGGCGCCCTCCGCTACCTGATCCGCCGCGGCCTGGCCGCTGAGGAGGAGCCGCTTATCGCGTCCGCCCTCCAGCGGGGCATCGAGCTCGAGCGGATGATCGAGGGCCTGGAGCTGATCGGCGAGAGCCGCCACGACGACGCCGCCTCGGCCACCCCGTGCGGCGCGATCGAGGCGGCGCTGGTGCGGGTCGAGGGCGACCCCGACGCCGTCGAATGCGAAGGCGGGGTTTGGCCGGGGGTCCGCGACCGGCACCTGGCGAGGATCGCCTTCGAGCTGATCGACAACGCGATGCGGCACGGCCGGCCTCCGGTCGAGGTGCGAGCGTGGGCCAGCGACGGGCTGGCGCACCTGGTCGTCTCCGACGGCGGGGACGCCGACCTCAGGCCCGAGCTGTTCGAGGCGTTCTCGGCCGGCGACATGTCCGCCACGAGGAGCCGGGGAGGCCTCGGGCTCGGCCTGTTCGTGGCTCAGCGGCTGTGCGAGGCCGACCTGGGGAAGCTCGCGATCCGCCGCGACCGCGGGCGGACCATCGCCGAGGTCGTCTACGAGATCCCCGCCTGAGGCCTACTCCTTCGGCCGCTTGATGTCCCAGCCGGGCCAGGGGTGCCCTTCCTCGGCGGGCCGCTTCGGGATCAGGACCTTTCGGCGGAAGTACAGCACCTCCTGCCCGTCCTGGTTGTAGCCGCGCGTCTCCACGGAGACGACGCCGCGGTCGGGCTTCGACCTCGACTCCTTCTTGTCGAGGACGGTGGTCTCGGCGTAGAGGGTGTCGCCGTGGAACATCGGCGCCGCGTGCTTGAGTGACTCGACCTCGAGGTTGGCGATGGCCTTGCCGCTGACGTCGGGGACGCTCATCCCGAGCGCGAGCGAGTACACGAGGTTCCCCACTACGACGTTGCGCCCGAACTGGGTGGCCTCCTCGGCGTAGTGCACGTTCGTGTGGAGGGGGTGGTGGTTCATCGTGATCATGCAGAAGAGGTGGTCGTCGTACTCGGTGATCGTCTTGCCGGGCCGGTGCTTGTAGACGTCGCCGACCTCGAAGTCCTCGAAGTACCGCCCGAACTCTCGTGCCTCGCCCATCGCGTCCCTCCTTGGTCTCGCTGGCATGCTAGCGGACCGACGGTCGGCGCCCGGTTGACCGCGCCGCCCGCGGGCATACGTTCCCAGGAGAGGAAGG
>DASUTW010000282.1:0-12264 GCA_036374395.1 Actinomycetota bacterium | reverse complement strand
GATGCGCTCCTCGACCTCCACCACCAGCGTCGAGGGGAGGCGACGACCCACCTCCGCCCGCGCGATCCAGGGGTGAGCGGACACGGACCGAGCGATCTCATCGAGCGGGACCAGCCACAGGTTGCGGCCGCGAGCGCCCTCCACGAGGACCCGTACCTCCGAGGGGGCGAGCCGCCCGGCCCCCCGCACCTCCACCCGGCGAACCTCGAAGAGCGGCGAGCGGAGGGCGACCGTTCCGACCAGGATCCCCAGCAGCACCGCGGCGAGGACCACGATCCCGGCCCGATTCCGTCTCCGCGTCACGCAGCTCCCTCCTCGTCGAACGATCCGGCGAGATGGACCTCGGGCTCGAGCCAGACACCCGCCGCGTCGTGCACCCGTCGCCGCACCTCCTCGATCAGGGCGCGGACGTCCGACGCCGTCGCCCCTTCGCCGGCGATGAAGAAGTTCGCGTGCTTCTCCGACACGCGCGCCCCGCCGAGCCGAAGGCCCTTGGCCCCCGCCCGGTCGATGAGGCGCGCCGCGTGGTCACCCTCGGGGTTCTTGAAGACGCTCCCGCAGTTCGGCTCGGCGAGGGGCTGGGTCTCGCGCCGCCACCTCCGGGCCTCGTCCATCCGTGCACGGATCGCGGCCGGGTCGTCCGCCCGGAGCTCGGCGGTCGCCGCGATCACGATGCTCAACTCCGGGAGACGCGAATCCCGATAGGAGAACCCCATCTCGATCGCCGGGATGATGCGAGGCTCCCGAGCGCGCGCGTCGTAGATCTCGACCGACGCGAGGACCTCGTCGAGCGACCGGTGGTGGGCCCCCGCGTTCATGCGGACAGAGCCCCCCAGCGACGCGGGGATCGCCACGCCGAACTCCAGCCCCGCCAGCGAGTGCGCCAGGGCGACGTTCGCCACCGCGGGGAGAGGCATCGCTCCTCCGGCCGTGATCCGCAGCTCCTCCCTCCCCGCCCAGCGGAAGCCCTTGCCCAGTCGCACCACGATCCCCGGGAACCCCTCGTCGGAGATCAGCAGGTTCGATCCCTTCCCGATCACGAGCAGGGGGAGCCCCGTTTCCTCCAGGGCTCGCCCCAGCGCCGCCAGGTCCTCCTGCGACCACGCCTCCAGGTACACGAGGGCAGGGCCGCCGAGCCGGAAGGACGTCAGAGGGGCCAGCGGGAAGTCCCGGCGGACCCGGTCTCCAGCCACCTCGGTCAGGATCCGGGCCGCGTCGCGCCCGGCGTCAGCCGCCACCGTTCGCCTCCCGGATCCTGGAGAGCGTCTCGTCCGCCACCATCGTGACGTCGCCGGCTCCCAGCGTCAGGACGAGGTCGCCGTTACGGATCTCGCCGGCCAGGAACGGCGCCACGTCGGCTCGCGACGGCAGGTAGATCACCCGGGCCCGGGGCGCCCGGTCCAGCAGCGAGTCGACCAGGAGCTTCCCGGTCACCCCCGGGACGGGCATCTCACCCGCGCCGTACACGTCGGTGAGGACGACGAGGTCCGCGGTGGCCAGGCTGCCGCCGAGCGGCCGCCAGAGCGCCTCGGTCCTCGTGTAGCGGTGGGGCTGGAAGACGGCCACGAGCCGGGCCGGTCCCGTGGACCTAGCCGCCTCGAGCGTCGCCGTGATCTCGGTGGGATGGTGGGCGTAGTCGTCCACGAACCGTGCCCCGCGCGCGTCGCCCCGCGGCTCGAACCGGCGCCGCACCCCCGTGAAGCTCCGGAGCGCCTCGGCCGCGGATTCGAGTGGCACGCCCACGGCTCGGGCGGTCAGCATCGCCGCGGTCGCGTTCAGGAGGTGGTGGCGGCCGACGATGGAGAGCGACACCTCGACGCGCTCCCCGTCGACAACGACGACGCCTCGCCCTTCGCCGTTCATGGTCTCGACGCTCCCCAGGCGGACGTCGTTGCCCTCGCCCATGCCATAGGTGACGACCTCGCTCGGCGCGGCGTCCAGGACGCGCCGGACCCCCGGATCGTCCCCGCAGGCGACGAGCCGATCGGCCCGACGGCAGAAGGCCGCGAACGCCGCCTCGACGTCCTCCCCGCCCCGGTAGAAGTCGAGGTGGTCCGGCTCCACATTCGTCACCACGCCGATCTCGGGATCGAGCAGGAGGAAGGAGCCGTCGGACTCGTCGGCCTCGGCGATGAAGTAGTCACCATCCCCCGAGCGCGCGTTGCTCCCGCTCTCGTTCAGGTCTCCGCCCACGACGTACGTGGGGTCGAGCCCGGCGCGCTCGAAGATCACGGCCGTCATCGAGGTCGTGGTCGTCTTCCCGTGGGTCCCGGCGATGGCGATGCCCCGCCGCTCCGCCATCATGGCGGCCAGCACCTGGGCCCGAGCGTAGACGGGGAGCCCCCGTCGGCGGGCCGCCACGACCTCAGGGTTGTCCCGGCCGATCGCCGTCGAGACCACCACCGCCTCGGCCGAGCCGACGTTCTCGGGGCGATGCCCCACGGTCACCTCCGCCCCGGCGCCGCGCAGGAGCGCGAGCCCGGGGGAGTCCTTGAGGTCGGAACCCGACACGGCGATCCCCCGAGCGAGCAGCAGCCTGGCGATCCCACTCATCCCCGCGCCGCCCACGCCCACGAGGTGGACCCGACGCAGGTCGAGCCGGGGGATCTCCAGCGTGGGGATCGTCCCCGGCCGGGGCTCGTAGTCCTTCATCGGGCGGCCTCCACGACGACCCGGGCCAGCGCCTCCGCCGCGCCGGGCCTCCCGAACGATGCGGCGCGCTCGGCCATCGCGGCGAGCCGGGTCGGCTCCAGCATCTCGATCACCCGCTCCGCGAGCACCTCGGCGGTCAGCTGGTCGTCGAGCAGGACCGCCGCTCCCCCCGCCCGCTGCATCGCCCGGGCGTTCGCCTCCTGGTGGTTGCCGGTGGCATAGGGATACGGGACCAGCAGGGCGGGCACGCCGGCGACGCTCAGCTCTGCGACGGTGCCCGCCCCCGCACGGGCCACGGCCAGGTCGGCCACGGCGTACACGAGCTCCATGCGGTCCACGAACGGGACGGCGCGTACCGGCAGCGGCCCTCCGGGGAGCCGTCCCTCCACCTCCTCGAGGTGGGCCGGCCCGGTGACGATCAGGAGCTGGAGGTCGGAGCCGCTCAGCAGTCGCGCGGCGTCGGCGGCCGCCCGATCCAGGTGGAGGGCCCCCTGGCTCCCTCCGAAGACGACGACGGTCCGGCGGCTCTCCTCCAGGCCGAGCTCCTCGCGGGCCTCCTTCGCCAGCGCGTCGCGCTCCTGGTGGATCCGGGCTATCGATTGGCGGACCGGGTTCCCCGTGACGACCGTGCGGGCCCCGCGCGGGAACCGAGACGCGGCCTCGGAGAACGATACCGCGACGGCTCTCGCCCACCGGGCGGCCACGCGGTTCGCCAGGCCGGGCACCGCGTTCTGCTCGTGGAGGACGAGGGGCACGCGCTCCCGCCAGGCGGCCAGCGCGACCGGAACCGACGTGTACCCGCCCATCCCCACGGCGACGTCGGCGGTCCGGAGGAACCCTCGAGCCCGCCGCGAGGCGCGGAGCGCGGCCACCGGCGCAGCGAGAGCGGCAGGCGAGAGCCTCCGCACGAACGGTCGAGACTCCACCGTGGCCAGCCGGAAGCCTGCCTCGGGGACGAGGACCGCCTCCTGGCCTCCCTCCCGTCCCACGAAGAGCACCTGCGCACCGTGGCCGTCCCGCAGTCGACGCGCCAGGGCGAGCCCGGGGAAGATGTGCCCGGCCGTCCCCCCGGCTGCCAGGACCACCCGCATCCCTCAGCCCCTCTCTGCCCGGCCCCGCCGCGCGATGGACGCCAGGATGCCCACCGCGGCCAGCGAGACGACGAGCGAGGACCCGCCGAAGGAGACGAACGGCAGCGGCACGCCGGTGATCGGGAGGAGACCGGTCACGGCCCCCAGGTTGATGAGCGCTTGGCCGCCGATCCAGCCCACGATCCCCGCGGCCAGCAGGCGCGAGAAGGCGTCCGGCGCCGCGATGGCCACGCGGATCCCCGCGTACACGAGGACGGCGAAGAGCCCCAGGACGACGAGCATCCCCGCGAGCCCGAGCTCCTCCCCGATGATCGAGTAGATGAAGTCGGTGTGCGCGTTCGGGACGTACTGCCACTTCTGGCGGGAGGCGCCCAGCCCCACCCCGAACGGGCCCCCCGAGGTGATCGCGATCAGCGACTGGATCACCTGGTACCCGCTGCCCTGGGGATCGGCCCACGGATCGAGGTACGAGACGAATCGCGACCAGCGGTACCCCTCCACGTAGATCAGGCCGAGCCCGACCGTGCCCGTGGCGAACGCGCCGACGAGCAGGTGGCGCATCCGTGCGCCCGCCGCCACCAGCAGGACGAAGACCGAGGTCACGATGATGACGGCCGTCCCCAGGTCGGGCTGGAGGAGGATCAGCCCGCACACGACCCCGGCGACCGGGAGCAGGGGCACTGCCAGCTGACGGAGATCCTCGATCCTATGCCACCGGCGCGACAGCAGGGCGGCCCCGAACGCGACCACGGAGAGCTTGGCGAACTCCGACGGCTGGATCGTCACGGGCCCGAGCTCGATCCAGCGAGCCGAACCGCCGGCCACCGTCCCGAACCCCGGCAGGAGGACCATGGCCAGGAGCACGACCGACAGAAGCAGCATCGGGCCCGCCAGCCGCTCCCAGGCCCGATGGCGCATCCGCATCGTCACGGCCATCGCCAGAGAGCCGACGACGGCGTAGACGACCTGTCGGTTGAAGAAGAGGAAGCTCGACCCGAACCGCGCGTACGCCTCCACAGAGGAGGCCGAGAGCACCATGATCAGACCGAGGAGGGTGAGCGCGGCCGTGCTCACCACGAGCATCGTGACGTGTCGGTCGTTGCGCTCGGCGCGGGACGGGCTGCGGGAGGCCCGCTCCTCCGGCTCGACGAGTCGGAGGTGACGGGGCCGACGCTTCCGGGCCGCGGCGGTGCTCATCCCGCCTCCCTCTCGGCGAGCGCTCGGGCCGCGGCGGCGAACAGCCTCCCGCGCTCGTCGTAGTCCCTGAACATGTCCTGGCTGGCGCAGGCGGGGGCCAGCAGGACGGTCCCGGCGGGCGCCGCCATCTCGGCGGCGAGCCCCACCGCCTCGTCGATCGAGTCGGCGCGGGCCACGGGGCGGATCCCCTCGAACGCGCGGGCCACCTCCCCTGCGGCCTCGCCGATGGCAACGACCCCGAGGAGGCGCGGCGCCGCCTCCGTCAGCGGCGCGAGGTCCACGCCCTTGGCCCTCCCTCCGGCGATCAGGGCCACACGGTCCCACCCCGCGATCGAGGCCAGGGCCGCGTGCGGGTTCGTGGCCTTGGAGTCGTCCACGAAGACGACGTCGCCGCGGCGGGCCACGACCTCGCCGCGGTGGGCCAGCGGACGGAAGCCTCGGAGGGCCTCCCCCACGGCTTCCGGCGCCGCCCCGAAGCCGAGCGCCGCCGCGGCTGCGGCCGCCGCGTCGGCCATATGTGGAGGGCTCGCCGGACGGACGGGCCCGAGGTCGCGCTCGGCGTCCAGCCGGGACACGAGCCGGTCGGCGACGTAGCCCACCTGGCCCTCGTCCGGCTCGCCCAGCGTCGTCCACGCCACCGGGCAGGGGGCGGATCGGGAGATCTCGGCGGCCACGGGGTCGTCGGCGTTCCCGACGTGCAGGTCCCCCTCGCCCTGGCACGTGTAGATCCGGGCCTTCGCCGCCCCATACGCCTCCAGGCTCCCGTGCCAGTCGAGGTGATCGGGCGCCACGTTGAGCAGCACCGAGACCCTGGGATTGAAGCGCTCATGGAAGCGCAGCTGGAACGAGGACACCTCGACCGCCAGGACGTCGTGCCCTTCGGTCGCGGCCAGGGAGAAGGGATGGCCCGCGTTCCCGCACGCCACCGCGTCCCGCCCGTCGGCGCGGAGCGCGGCGGCGACCATCTCGGTGGTGGTGGTCTTCCCGTTCGTCCCCGTCACCCCGACGTAGGGGGCGGCGGACAGCCGGGCCCCCAGCTCGATCTCGCTCCAGACGCGGATCCCGCGATCGAGGGCCCATGCCAGGACCGGGGCTCCCTCGGGCACGCCGGGGCTCGTCACAACGAGGTCGGCGCCGCGCAGGTGCTCGGGCGCGTGGCCGCCCGCGAGGACCTCCGCTCCCGCGGCCTCCGCGGCGCCGACCTCCCCCTCGACCTCCTCGCGAGGGCGAGCCTCGGTCACCCGCACAACCGCGCCCTCGCCTCGGAGCACCCGGACCGCCGCCAGGCCGCTCGCGGCCAGGCCCACCACGACGACCGTCCGGTCCCGGACGTCGAGCGTCACAGTAGGCCTCCCCGGGCCAGGAAGTCGGCGTAGAAGAGCCCAAGGCCGAACGCGACCGCCAGCCCCGCCACGATCCAGAACCGAACGATGACGGTGAACTCGGGCCAGCCCAGGACCTCGAAGTGGTGATGGATCGGCGCCATGCGGAAGAGCCGCCGCCGGAACACCCGGAACGACACGACCTGCAGGATCACGGAAGCCGTCTCCAGGACGAAGAGGCCGCCCAGGATCACGAGGAGGAGCTGGGTGTGGGTCACGATCGCCATGGCGGCGATCAGGCCCCCGAGGGCGAGCGATCCCGTGTCCCCCATGAAGATCCGAGCGGGCGCCGCGTTCCACCAGAGGAAGCCGGCCGCGGCCCCCATGGTGGCCGCGGCCACCACCGCGGCGTCGAGCGAGCCTTGAGGGGTGATGTCGTAGCAGCCCGGCACGTCGAGGAGGACGCACGCGTGCCGGACCTGCCAGAACGAGACGATCACGTAGGCTCCCATGATCAGCGCCACCGACCCCGACGCCAGCCCGTCCAGGCCGTCGGTGAGGTTCACGGCGTTGGAGGTCGCCGTCACCATGAGGAAGACCCAGATCAGGAAGCCGATCCCGAGGTCGATCCCCGTCTCCCGGATGAACGAGAGCTCGGTGGAGACCCCGGTGAGCCGGTCCAGGCCGATGGCGAAGAGCACCGCCACGACCGCCTGGACCAACAGCTTGGAGGTCTTCCCCAGGCCGAGCGAGTGGTGGCCCTTCACCTTCAGGAGGTCATCGACGTACCCCAGGGCGCCGAGCGAGAGGGCCACGCCCATCAGGAGGAGGCCGGTGGCGCTCAGCCCTCCGGTCACGAGCCTCGTGGTGACGAACCCCAGGAACACGCCCGCGAGGATCACCAGCCCGCCCATCGTGGGCGTCCCGATCTTGGCCCCGTGCGCGGGGTAGTGGGGATCGGTCGGCTCCCGTACCCGCTGGCCCCATCCCAGGAAGCGGAAGACGCTGATCGCGAGCGGGGTCCCCAGCAGCGTGACGATCAGCCCCACCGCCGCGGCCAGGAGGATCGCCGTCACGCGCCGCCCTCCATCAGGAGCGAGGCGACGCGCTCCAGGCCGACCACCCGCGAGCCCTTCAGGAACACAAGGTCGCCTGCCTCGGCGATCCGGAGGACCTCGGCCGCCGCCTCGTCCGCGTCACGGACCTCGGTGATGCGGCCCGGCTCCACGCCCTCCCTGGCCGCGCCGACGGCGATCCTCGCCGCATGCTCGCCCACCGTGACGAGGTGATCCACGCCGAGGCGGGCCACGAGCTCGCCCACCCGCTCGTGCTCCTCGTCCGAGGACGCGCCGAGCTCGGCCATCCAGCCGAGGACCGCGATGCACCGCCCGCCGCGCGACATCCAGACGGCCGCCTTCAGGCCCGCGGCCATGGACGAAGGGTTGGCGTTGTACGCGTCGTTGAGGACTCGTACGCCGTGGGGGGTCTCGGCAACCTCCATCCGCCACGCCGACAAGCGGGCGTCCTTGAGGGCGGCGGCGCACTCCCCCGGCGAGAGCCCCAGCGCCGCCCCCGCAGCCGCGGCGGCCAGCGCGTTCGACGCCATGTGCTCGCCCACGATCGACAGCTCCACCCGCTCGCTCCCTTCCGGGGTGCGCAGGGTGAACGAGGCCCGCCCCTGCTCGTCGAGTCTCAGGTCCTCGCCCCGGACGTCGGCGTCGGGATCCTGGCCGTACAGGAGGACGCGGGCCGCGGTCCGGTCCCCGAAGCCGCGGACCACGGGGTCGTCGGCGTTCAGGACGGCCGCGCCGTCCGGCTCGAGGTGCTCCACGAGCTCGGCCTTGGCCTCGGCCACCGCGTCGCGGCTCCCGAACATCTCGAGGTGCGCCGCCCCGACATTCGTGACGATACCCACCTCGGGACGGGCCACGCCGGCCAGGAGCGCGATGTGCCCCCGGCCCCGCGCGCCCATCTCCAGGACGATGGCCTCCGCGTCCTCGGGGGCCCTCAGCAGCGTCACCGGGACGCCCACCTCGGTGTTGAACGAGCGCGGGCTCGCGTGCACGCGGTGCCGCGAAGCCAGCACGGCGGCCGTGAGATCCTTGACCGAGGTCTTGCCGGTCGAGCCAGTGATCGCCACGACGTGCGCGTCCCGGGCCTCCCGCTCGTCTGCGGCGAGCTCGAGGAGTCCCCTCGCCGACTCCGGCGTGACGACGACGGGGCCGGCATACTCACCCTCCGCCTCCACCAGGGCCCCTGCCGCGCCGGCCTCGAAAGCCGCGTCCACGAACCGGTGCCCGTCGGTTCGCTCGCCGCGCAGGGCGACGAAGAGCTCGCCGGGCCGGACGTCGCGGCTGTCGGCCGTCGCGCCCCGCACGGTGGCGTCCGCGCCGGCGAGCCGCCCCCTCGTGAGCTCGGCCACCGAGGAGAGGGTGCGAGGCCTCACGACCCGTCCCCCATCAGGACCCGGAGCTCCTCGCCTGCGACAACCCGGTCGTCGAAGGGGATCGTGTGGTCGGCGAACTCCTGCCCGGTCTCGTGACCCTTCCCGGCGATGACGACGACGTCCCCTTCGCCGGCCCCCTCCAGCGCCAGCCGGATCGCCGTCCGCCGGTCGGGCTCCACGACGAAGGCGCCGCCTCCGCGCCGCGCGCCGGGCTCGATCTCGCGGATGATCTCCACCGGCTCCTCCGACCTGGGGTTGTCGCTGGTGATCACGGTCAGGTCCGCCCGCCGCGTGGCGGCCTCCCCCATCAGCGGGCGCTTCCCCCGGTCCCGGTCCCCGCCGCATCCGAACACCGCGATGACGCGGCCGCCGTCCCCGGTCAGCGGGCGGGCCGCGAGGAGGGCGCCTTCGAGGCTGTCGGGCGTGTGCGCGTAGTCCACGAGCACCAGGAAGCCCTGGCCCTCGTCCACGGGCTCCAGGCGGCCGGGCACGTGGCCGACGGAGGCGATTCCCGCCGCGGCCTCCTCGTCTTCGATCCCGAGCTGCCGGGAGGCCGCCAGCGCCGCGAGGGCGTTGTGGACGTTGAAGGCCCCCCGGAGCGGCGAGCGCACCTCGAGGCCGTCCGCCACGAACCGCACGCCGCCGGCCCCGACCTCCTCGTCCACGGCCCGCAGGTCGGCATCCTCGTCCCGTCCGTAGGTGATCGTCGGGAGGCCCGTGTCGAGCAGCCGCCGGCCCATCGCGTCGTCGACGTTCACCGCCGCCCGATCGCTCATCCGGGGCGTGAACAGCCGGGCCTTCGCCTCGAAGTACTCGTCGAGGGTCCCGTGGTAGTCGAGATGGTCCTGGGACAGGTTCGTGAACACCGCGCAGGCGAACCGCGCCCCGCCCACCCGGTGCTGGTGGAGCCCGTGCGAGGAGACCTCCATGGCCACGGCCCCGACCCCTTCGTCCACCATCCGAGCCAGCATCGCGTGGAGGTCGGGGGCCTCCGGGGTGGTCCTGGCCTGGGGGACGGGCCGGCCGTCGATCCGCACGCCGGTCGTCCCGATCACGCCGGGGGTCAGGCCCGCGGCGCGGAACACGCCCTCCAGCAGGTACGTCGTCGTCGTCTTCCCGTTCGTGCCGGTGATCCCCACGAGCGAGATCCGCTCGGCGGGCCTCCCGTGGAAGGCCGCGGCGATCGGGCCCATCGCCTCCCTCACCGAGGGAACCAGGACCTGGGTCGCCTCGAGGTCGAGCGATCGCTCCACCACCAGGACCGAGGCGCCGCTCGCCAGCGCCCGATCGGCGAAGTCGTGGCCGTCGTGCCGCCCGCCCGGGACGCAGAAGAACAGGCCGCCGGGAGAGACCGCATCGGCCTGGTACGCCAGCCCGGCGACGGGGGTCCTCGCATCGCCGCGCACGTCCGCGTTGGGGAGCCCGGCGAGGAGGTCGGAGAGCTGGGGCGTCGATGCCACCGTGGGCCGACGAAATCCTAGCACCGGGACCATCATCCCGGCTCCGTGGGAGGGACCTGGAGGTCCGCCAGGGCGAACCGGGCCACCTCGCGGAAGAGCGGGGCGGCGGCCACGCCGCCGTAGACCGTATCGGGCTCGTCCAGCATCGCCGCGACCACGATCCTCGGCTCGTCGGCGGGGGCGAAGCCGATGAACGAGGCGACGTACTCGTCGCTGTAGCCCAGGGCGTCCTCGAGGGGCTTGCGCGCCGTCCCCGTCTTGCCCCCCACCTCGTACCCCTCCACGCGAGCCAGGTCGCCGGTCCCCTCCTCGACCACCCGGACGAGCATCTCTCGGAGGGCCCGGGCCGTGTCCTTGCCGATCACGCGACGCCGTGGCCCGGGAGGGGAGGGCTCGAACCGCTGGCCCGGTCGGATCGTCCCCCGCACGAGGCGGGGGCGGATCCGCACGCCGTCGTTGGCCACCGTGGCGTAGACCGATGCCATCTGGAGCGGCGTGACGGCGATCCCCTGCCCCATCGGGATCGTGCCCATGCTCGTCACCCACCAGTCGTCGCGATCGAGCAGGATGCCCTCGGCCTCGCCGGGGAAGTCGATCCCGGTCCTCCGCCCGAAGCCGAACCTCGTGAGCCAGGTCGCCAGGCGATCCCGCCCCAGCCGCTCGGCCACCTTGATCGTCCCCACGTTCGACGACTCCGCGATGATGTCCGACAGGGTCATCGCCTGCGGGGCGTGCGGGTGGACGTCACGGAACAGCTTGTCCCCGAGCTGGTAGGCGTCGGGCACGTCGATCGCCTCGCGGGGCCCGACGACACCCTCCTCCAGCGCCGCCGCCGCGGTGATCACCTTGTTCACCGAGCCCGGCTCGTAGACGTCGCTGACGGCGCGGTTGCGCAGGACGTCCTGAGGGACGTCGGTGTACTCGTTGGCGTCGAACCACGGGTATGTCGCCATCGCCAGCACGTCTCCCGTGGAGGGATCGAGGACCACGACGGTGCCGCCCTTCGCCCCGTTGCGCTTGACGGCCTTCTGGAGGGCGCGCTGAGCCTGCCACTGGAGGTCCCGGTCGATCGTGAGCACGAGCGACTCGCCGGGGACCGGCTCCTCGATCCAGGCGTCCCCCTGGGGGATCGGTCGCCCCTCGGGGTCCTGCTCGACGACCATCGTGCCCGGAGTGCCGCCCAGGACCTCGTCGTAGGCGAGCTCGATGCCCTCCAGGCCGAGCCCGTCCACGCCGACGAAGCCGAGCACCTGCGCGGCCAGCGTCCCCGACGGGTAGTAGCGCTTGCTCTCCTCGAGGAGGCCCACCCCCGGGATCCCCAGCGCCTCCACCTCCTCGGCGTGGGCGAGATCCACGCGTCGGGCCAGGTACACGAAGGGCTGCTCGCGCTCCAGGGCCCGGGCGATGGCCCGGCGACGCTCGCCCGCCAGGGGGGCGATGCGGCCGGCTACCTTCCAGGGCCGGTCGATCACCAGGGGATTCGCGTAGATCGCCCTGGCGTCGAGCGAGATGGCGAGGTCGTGCCCGTTCCGGTCGAAGATCGACCCGCGCCGGGCCGGCAGGACCACCTCGCGGACACGCTGGTTGTGGGCGAGGGCTTCGTAGGCCTCTGCGTCCCGCAGGTGGAGGACGGAGACCCTCGTGGCGATCCCCGAGAACCCGAGCACCAGGACCGCCAGCAGGAGTCGGACGCGGCCTGCCGGGGGCCGGCGGCTCATCCCTCCCCTCCGAGATCCGCGCTGGCCAGGGTTCCCAGGTGCGAGCGGATCCTGCTCGCCCCCTTCCCAGAGACGGCGAGGATCTCGACGCGGTCCGGAAGGACGAGTCCCGCATCGCGGGCCGCACGCATGATGCGCTCGGGCGACGAGAGCCGGGCCGCCTCGAGCCGGAGCTGCGCGTGCTCGTTCTCGATCACGTCCACCCGCTCCCGGAGCTCGGTGATGCGGAAGGCCGACTGCGCCACGATGGCCTGGGCGCTGACGAGGAGCACGATCATCGCGGAGACGACGACGAGGGAGAAGAGGAGGAACGGGAGGCGCTTGCGGGCGTGGCGCGCCGGCGCCCGCCGCCCGGCCGGGCGGGGCCGGCGGGTCCTT
>DASUTW010000281.1:0-14443 GCA_036374395.1 Actinomycetota bacterium | reverse complement strand
CGGTGGAGAAGACGGACGAGGAGTGGCGCCGGGAGCTGACCCCGGAGCGGTACGCGGTCCTGCGCCAGCAGGCCACCGAGGCGCCGTTCACGAGTGAGCTGCTGCAGGTGAAGGAGGACGGCACGTTCCGCTGCGCGGCGTGCGGGACCGAGCTCTTCTCGTCACAGACGAAGTACGACTCGGGCACCGGCTGGCCCTCCTTCTACGAGCCGATGGCCGAGGACAACGTCGAGCTCCGGCCCGACACCTCGCACGGGATGATGCGGACCGAGGTGGTCTGCGCGACCTGCGGCGGACACCTGGGCCACGTCTTCGACGACGGCCCCGAGCCCACGGGGCTGCGCTACTGCATCAACGGCTGCGCTCTGGAGTTCGACTCGGAGGAGTAGTCAGCGGCGGCGGCGCGCGATCAGGTCGTACGCCAGTCCCAAGGTCAGCGCGCCGCCGACGCCCCCCAGCGTCATCGGGACCCACGACGCCACGTCGGCCGCTACGGCGGTGGCGCTCGTGGCGATGAAGGCCGCTCCCGCCCCGATCGCCATCGAGAGCCGCCGGCCGGTGGCGCGCACCGTGTCCTCGAGCTTGTCCATCCCCCGGAAGTCGACCTGGAGCTTCTGGCCCGGCCTCGACCCGGCCAGCCGCTCCAGCGTCTCGATCATCCGCGAGGCCCGCACCTTCAGCTTCTGTCCTTCGTAGAAGAGCTTCTGGGGATCCAGCCGGCTCAGCACCCTCGAGCCCACGCCCTTGACGAGGAACGAGCCGGCCACCGAGAACGGATCGAGCTCGGGGTCGAGGTCCGAGACGATCAGCTGGACCTGGGCCAGGGCCTTCCCGGTGAGCGCCAGCGAGGCCGGAAGCCGCACCTGGTGGCGGACGGAGATCTCGGTGATCTCCTGGAGGATCGGTCCGAGCTGGATGTCGCGCAGGGAGAGCCCGCGGTAGCGGTCCACCATGTGCCCCAGCTCTTCCTGGAACGCGTGCAGGTCCAGGTCCTGGCGCTGGTCCTCGCCCGTCAGCATCAGAACCATGTCCGAGAGGAACGCCACGTCCTGCTGCCAGAACGCCATGATCAGCAGCACCAGGAGCTCGCGGACCTCGGGGCCGAGCTCCCCGACCATCCCCACGTCCAGGAACCAGACCTTGCCGTCGGCCCACAGGAGGTTCCCCGGGTGCGGGTCGGCGTGGAAGAAGCCGTCCCCGAGAACCTGCCGGTAGTAGGACTCGAGGAGCTGACGGGCGGCCTCGATGCGCTCGGGCCCGAGGGGCGCCTCGTGGACCGGGACCCCGCGGATCGCCTCCATGACCAGCAGCCGCTCGGTCGAGAACTCCGTGTAGACGCGGGGGACGTCGAGCCTCGGGTAGGGCGCCAGCACCTCGCGCAGCCGCTCGGCGTTCTTCGCCTCGACCGAGAAGTCGAGCTCGCGCTGGAGCGACTCCGAGAGCTGCTCCACGATCGCCGGGAGATCCACGACGGCCCGGAGCGCCTTCTTGTCCCGCGTCTTCTCCGCGAACATCTGCAGAAGCCCGAGGTCCTGGAGGATGTCCTGGCGCGCGGTCGGCCGCTGGATCTTAACGACCACCTCGTCGCCGTCGGCCAGCGTCGCGACGTGAACCTGGGCCATCGTCCCCGCGGCCAGGGGCTCGGGCTCGATGCTCTCGAAGACGTCCTCCCACGGGACCCCGAGTTCCTGCTCCATCACCGCGACGATCTCCTCCTCGGAGACGGGCGGGACGCTGCTGTGCAGGCTCGAGAGCTCGTGGATGAAGGGCTGGGGGAGGAGGTCCGGTCTGGTGGCGAGCACCTGGCCCAGCTTCCCGAACGTTGGGCCCAGCTCCTCGAACGCGGTCCGTAGCTTCCCGGCGCGGTCGCGGAGGTCCTCGTCCGAGGCGCCGGGCCGGAAGAGGTCGCGGAGCCCGGCCTTGGCCATGACCCTGCCGATCCGCGCGGCGCGGGGGAGGAGGTGGGGCTCGGTCTCGGCCGCCTCCCGCTCCTCGCGGGTGGGGTGGACGACCCGGTCCTCGGGAGAGACGGTGTTGGCGATGATCACGCTGCAGGGGGCGCTGTGGGAGACGCGGTTGGCGATGTTGCCCAGGAGGAACCGCTTCCGGCCGGCCATGCCGTAGTTGCCCACGACCACCGAGTCCACCACCTCCTCGGCGGCGGCTCGGCAGATCGCTGCGGCCGGGTCGGCGTCCACCACCACGCGGGCCTTGCCCCGGGGGCCGGCGACCTCCTCTGCCAGCAGGCGCAGCTCCTCGAGCGCGTGCTGGGCCCGGGCCCCCTCCTCGATCTCGGTCTCCTCCTCCGGGAGGATCACCTGCAGCACGACGAGCTCCGCCTCGAACCGGGAGGCCAGGTCGGCGGCCCAGCGGACGGCCCGGTCGGCGGAGGAGGAGCGGTCGGTGCCCACGAGGATGCGCTGCACGGCGAGCGGATGATACCGCGGCGGGGGTGCTAGCCTGCCCGGCCGTGGGGGGAGACGGGTGACGCGCGAGGCGACGAGGCCGAGGCTGGTGACGCCGGCCTTCCTGCTGATCGCCCTGTCGACGCTGGCCTACTTCGTGGCGGAGGGGGCCCTGATCCCCACCGTGCCTCGGTACGTGGAGGGGCCGCTCGGCGGGAGCGAGGCCGCGGTGGGGATGGTGGTGGGTGCGTTCGCGGTCACCGCCCTGCTGTTCCGGCCGTGGGCGGGCCGGCTGGCCGACAGGCGCGGTCGCCGCTTCGTGATGCTGATCGGGATGGTTCTGTTCGGCTCCTCGGTGGCCGGCTACGTCGTGGCCGAGTCGATCCCGGTCATGGTCGCGATGCGGCTCCTGACCGGCGCCGGTGCCGCGTTCTTCTTCGTGGGCGCGGCCACCGCGGTGACCGACCTCGCCCCCGAGGCTCGTCGGGGGGAGGCCATCTCGTTCTTCTCGCTCTCGCTGTACGCGGGTGTGGGGGCCGGTCCGGTGCTGGGAGAGGTGGCCGTCTCGGCGTCGGGCTTCGACCTGGCCTGGTGGCTGATCGTGGCGGCGTCGGTGCTGGCCTTCGTCCTCGCGCTGCCGGTGCCCGACACGAGGCCGCCCGAGCGGGACCTCGGGCCGTTGAAGATCGTCCACCCGGCGGCGGTCGTCCCGGGTCTCGTGATCCTGGCCAGCATCTGGGGGATGGCCGGGTTCTTCGCCTTCACGCCGCTGTACGTGGACCGGCTGGGGCTGGAGGACTCGCGGTTCGTCTTCCTGCTGTTCTCGGGGGTGGTCCTGCTGATCCGCGGCTTCGGGGCGAAGCTGCCCGACCGGCTGGGGCCGGGCCGAGCGGCCCGCGCGGCGCTGACGGCGTCGGCGCTGGCGCTCCTGGTGATCGGGACGTTCGAGTCGACGCCGGGCCTGCTTATCGGGACGGCGATCCTCGGCGTGGGCGTGGGGCTCGCCTTTCCGGCGCTGATGTCGATGACGATCGCCAACACGAAGCCCGCGGAGCGGGGCGCGGCGGTGGGGACGTTCTCCGCGTTCGTGGACCTGGCCTTCGGGGTGGGGCCGCTGACTCTGGGGTACGTTGCCGAGGGGCTGGGGCTGCGGTCGGTGTACTTCGCCGCGGCGGGGGTGGCGCTGCTCGGCCTCTTGATGCTCGCGGTGCGGCGGCAGCGGCGCCGCCGGGGGCGCCGGCCGGAGCCCGAGATGCCGGTCCCCGAGATGCCCGCCTGAGCGATCAGACGCCGAGCAGCCGCAGGATCGAGCGTCCCACCGGCCCGAGCAGCGCGCCTATCTTCCCCAGCGGCCCCGCCAGCGCCATGCCGGCGGTGGCCAGACCGCCCACCCGCTTCAGGATCTCGGTTGCCCTCTCGATGTGACCGCCCACCCGGCCGGCGTCCGGCTCGGGCTGTTGGAGCTCCGTCTCGGCCTCGGTCAGCGCCTGGTCCACCTCACGGGCGTCCTCCTCCGGGAGGTCGAGCTCGCGCACCTGCTCCCGTACCTGCGCCAGCTCCGTGAGGATCTCGGACGAGGCGATCAGGGCCTGGTTCGTCTGCTGCCCGTGCACGTGCATGTCGCGGCCGACGTTCGTGATGTTGCCCTGCTGTCCTCCGATGTTGAAGGTTGCTCCGCCGCCGGAGTCGTCCTCGACCATGCCGCTACTCCTTCCGTCGCTTGAGGGCCAGGATCAGCGAGGCGATCACCGCCAGCACGAACCCCGTGAGGAAGAGCCCGAATCCGACGATCACGTTGAGGGGGGTCTCGGGGCCCTCCAGCACGTCGTCGATGAAGCCGGGGTTTCGCGGGTCCGGCAGCGTGGTGTCCATGAAGAACATCCCGCCGATGAACACGACGAGCCCGGCGACGCACAGGAGGATGGCGACCGCGAAGAGCGCCTTGAGGGCCGGCCCCGCCTTCCGCAGCTCCTCGAGGCTGGCGGCGTCGGAGCCGACGTAGATGTTCTGGTCCCGGCCGATGTTGTCGATATCGCCGGCCTGGTCCCTGATGTGGAACGTCGTGCCCGGGCCGCCGCGGTTGACGGCCGCCGTCGGGTCGTTGCGGGGGACGACGCCCTCCGCCGCTCGGGCTTGGGGCACCGTCAGGATGAGGTCGGTGCCCCCGACCTGGATGCGGTCGCCCGGCGACAGCGCCGACTGCTCGACCTGCTGCCCGTTGACCCACGTCCCGTTGGCCGAGCCCAGGTCGGATATCCACCACTGACCCGCTTGGCGATACAGGCGGGCGTGCTGCCTCGACACGCGGGGATCGCCGAGGCGGATCGAGGACGCCTCGTCCCGCCCGATCGTGTAGCTGTGATCGGTCAGACGCCACCCCTGGAACGAGGGGTCGGATCCGACGCGGAGGACCGCGTCGGTGGCGGGATGCGAGTCGGACTCGACCGTGGGGGCCACCAGTCTCCCTCCCTGAGCGACCCGTCGATTCTGCGCTTCGGCCCATGTGCTGTAAAGGGTCGGTGTCGAGAGCGACGGACGCCGCCGAAGGGCTCTTCGAGCGTCCCGATCGCCCCGCCCCGCACTAGAATCGCTGGGTGCCCGGCATCCGGCCGGGACGGAACCGGAAAGGAGATCGAGGGCCCCGCCGAGGTCGGCGGAGGCCCCGTCGTGCTGTGCGGAAGCTGCTGGAACCCCTGATCGAGAGCGAGGCGCTGCAGGCGGTCCTCGCGCGGCCGGGCCCGGTGCGGGTGGACCCGGCCGGTCACGCCTACGCGATCGCGGCGCTGGCGGAGGCGCTGGAGGGGCCGGTGCTCGCGGTGACGGGTGGGCCGCGCGAATCGGCGCCCCTGGCCCACGACGTGGCCGCGTACCTGGGCGCCGATCGCGCGGCCCACCTCCCCGCCTGGGAGGCCCTGCCGGTGGAGGGGATCAGCCCATCGCCGGAGACCTCGGCTCGCCGCCACGCCGCGATCCGGCGAGCGCGGGAGGCCTCTGGTCCGTTCGTGCTCGTCGCTCCCGCGGTGGCCGTCGTCCAGCGGCTGCTGCCCCATGTGGGCTCGGTGGACCCGCTCGTCGTGCAGCAGGGCGAGGAGATCGAGCCCGACGAGCTGGCGGATCGACTGGTGGCGCTGGGCTACACGCGGGCCGACCTCGTGACCCACCGCGGGGAGTTCGCCGTGCGCGGGGGGATCGTGGACGTCTTCCCCGGGGCGGCCCCGCGACCGGTCCGCATCGAGCTGTTCGGGGACGAGGTGGAGTCGCTGCGCGAGTTCTCGGCCTCCACCCAGACCTCGACCGGGAGGCTCCCCCGGATGGAGGCCGACCCGGTCCGCGAGCTCCTCCCCACGCCCGAGGTCATGGAGCGAGCCCTGGAGGCCGTGCCTCGCCACAAGGACCGCTTCCGCGACGCACTGGACCGCGTCTCGCAGGGCCTGCTGTTCGAGGGGATGGAGCAGGCCGGCCCGCTCATCTTCGAGGACCTCCCGCTCGTGCGGGACCGCCTTCCCGGCGGGGCCTGGGCCGTCGTGACCGCTCCGCGCCTGGCCGAGGAGCGCGCCGAGTCCACCCGCCGCGAGTGCGAGGCCCTGGCCGACGCGCTCGGATGGACGGGGGCCGAGACGATGGCCGCTCCCGGCGAGGCGCTCGAGGGCATGACCCGGGTCGACCTCTCCGACGTCACCGAGGGCGTGGATCTCGGGATCGAGGGGTGGGGGCCGTCCCTGGGCGATTCGGGCCGGGTGGCCGGCCGCGCCGCGTCGCTGGCCGGGGAGGGCTACACGGTCGCCGTCACCGCCCAGGGCCACGGCAGCCTCGACCGCGCGGTGGAGGTGCTGTCGAGCGCCGGGGTCTCACCCGACTCCGCGATCTCGGACGGGCCGGTGACCGGCTTCGTCTTCCCCGACGGCCGCGTGGCAGTGGTGGGTGAGGACGACCTCTTCGGCAGGCGCCGCCGGACGCACGAGGCGCCGCGGCTGGCGGGCCGTTCCGCGGGCGCCTTCGCCCTCGAGCTCTCCCCCGGCGACTTCGTCGTCCACCGCGTCCACGGCGTGGCGCGGTACGCGGGGATGATCCGGCGGAGGATCGGCGACGCCGAGCGGGACTACCTCCTCCTGGAGTACGCGAAGGGCGATCGGCTCTTCGTCCCCGCCGACCAGGTCGACGTCGTCTCCAAGTACGTGGGGGGCGAGAGCCCGCGCGTGCACCGACTCGGGACGAACGACTGGGTCCGAACGAAGGCCCGGGTGAAGCGGGCCCTCCGCGACATGGCGGGCGAGCTCGTTCGCCTGTACTCCGCGCGGATGGCCGCGAAGGGCCACGCGTTCCCCCCCGACGACGTCTGGCAGCACGAGCTCGAGACGGCCTTCCCGTACGAGGAGACACCCGATCAGCTCACCGCGATCGACGAGGTGAAGCGCGACATGGAGGCGTCCAGGCCGATGGACCGCCTGCTGTGCGGCGACGTGGGCTACGGGAAGACCGAGGTCGCCCTGCGCGCGGCGTTCAAGGCGGCCACCTCGGGGAAGCAGGTGGCGGTGCTCGTACCGACCACCCTCCTGGCCGAGCAGCACTTCGTGACCTTCGCCGAGCGGTACGCGCCCTTCCCCGTGCGCGTGGCGATGCTCTCGCGCTTCCTGTCGGCGAAGGAGCAGCGCGAGGTGCTGGACGGCCTGGCCTCCGGAGAGATCGACGTCGTGGTCGGGACCCACCGCCTGCTCGGGGCCGACGTGCGCTTCAAGGACATCGGCCTCGTGATCGTGGACGAGGAGCAGCGGTTCGGCGTGGCCCACAAGGAGCGGCTGAAGCAGCTCCGTCTCGACGTGGACGTCCTGACGATGACGGCCACCCCGATCCCCCGGACGCTGGAGATGGCGCTGACGGGCATCCGCGACATGAGCGTCGTGGACACGCCGCCCGAGGACCGTCAGCCCGTGCTGACGTACGTCGGGTCCTGGGAGGACGACGTCGCGCTGGGCGCCGCCCGTCGCGAGCTGCGCCGGGGGGGCCAGGTCTTCTGGGTCCACAACGACACGAGGACGATCGATCGGCGGGCGGGGTGGCTCGCGGAGCGGATCCCCGAGGCGCGGATCGGCGTGGCCCACGGCCAGATGGACGAGAAGGTCCTGGAGAAGACGATGCTGGCTTTCTGGAACGGGGAGGTCGACGTCCTCCTGACGACGACGATCATCGAGTCGGGGCTGGACGTCCCCACCGCCAACACGCTCGTGATCGAGCGGGCCGACGCGCTCGGCCTCGCGCAGCTGTACCAGCTCCGGGGCCGCGTGGGGCGCTCGGCCGAGCGCGCCTTCGCCTACCTCTTCTTCCCGCCCCAGCGCCAGCTCACCGAGGAGGCCCACGCCCGCCTGGCCGCGATCGGGCGGCACACCGCGCTGGGCTCGGGCTTCCAGATCGCGATGCGCGACCTCGAGATCCGCGGCGCGGGCAACCTGCTGGGGGCCGAGCAGTCGGGACACATCGCCGCAGTGGGATTCGACACGTACGCCAGGCTCCTCCAGGAGGCCGTGGCCGAGCTGCAGGGCGAGCCGGTGCCCGAGGAGGCCCCGGTCCGGATCGACCTCCCGATCAAGGCCTATCTCCCCCCGGACTATCTGGGCCAGGAGTCGCTGCGGCTCGACCTCTACCGGGAGATCGCGGGGGCACGGGACGAAGCGGACCTCGACCGGATCCGGAGCGCTACCGAGGACCGGTTCGGGCCCCTGCCGCTCGAGGGCGAGGCCCTCATCGAGCTCACGCGGCTCCGGATCGTCTGCGAGCGCCACGGCGTGGAGGAGGTCTCGACGTTCCGGGGCCAGGTGCGGGTCCGGCCCTTCGTCCCGGACGTGGAGGACCTGCCCGAGCGCACCGCTTGGCACGCGGCGACAAGCACCTTCAACCTGGATCCGCCCGCCCTGGCCGGCGCCGACCTCGCCCGCTGGCTGCGCGACCGGCTCGTGGAGGCCTCGGGCGCCCGGACGGAGCCGGCGGCATCCGGCTAGAATCCGGCCCGTGCGCCTGCGCCTCCTGAGTCTCCTCGCCGCCGCCTCGCTCGTCCTCTCGGCGTGCACCGCCTTCGAGCCGGCCGCCGCGGTCGTCGGGCCCCACAGGATCGAGGACGAGGAGTTCCTCAGGCTGCTCGACTTCATCATGGCCGACCCGCAGTTCGCGGAGGCGGCCGTGGCCAATCCCGACGTCGAGCGGGCCACGCTCCAGCGACAGCTGCTGACCTTCCTGATCCAGCACGAGGTGGTCGAGGAGAGGGCCCGCGAGGAGGGCATCCAGGTGGACCGCCAGCGCGTGGAGGAGCTGATGCAGGATCAGGCGATCCAGGACCAGATCGGACGCTCGGACGCCACCGCCCAGGACGTGCGCGCGTTCGTGCGGGCCCAGCTCATCCGCAGCGACGTGGGGCAGGCGGTGGTCGAGGACGAGGCCTCGGACGAGCGGCTGCAGGCGGCGTACGAGGAGCGGGCCCGGGAGTTCACCGAGGTGCACGCCTCGCACATCCTCGTCGGCAGCGAGGAGGAGGCGAGCCGGATCGTGGCCGAGGCCACGCCCTCGAACTTTGCCCGGCTGGCTCGGGAGCTCTCCGACGACCAGGGATCGGGGGCGAACGGGGGGGACCTGGGCACCCGGGCCGCCGGCGCCTACGTCCCGGAGTTCGCCGACGCGCTGCTGGAGCTCCCGGAGGGCCGGATCGGGGGGCCGGTGGAGACCCAGTTCGGGTTCCACGTGATCCTGGTGCACAGTCGCGAGGCGATCCCCTTCGAGCAGGCGAGGGAGCAGCTGCTCCAGGAGCTGGGGCCCGAGGTCTTCCGGGAGTGGATGCTCGAGCGGCTCCGCTCCCTGACCGTCCGCGTGAACCCCCGGTACGGGACGTTCGACGAGGACACGGGCGAGGTGGTCGAGCGGAGAGCCACCACGCCGCTGCCGGGTCCGCAGACGACGCCCTGAGCGCGGCGGGCGGGAGCCCGGGCGACCGCGAGGTGCTCGACGGCACGGCAGTAGGATAGGCGCCGTGGCCGAGGTCCACGGCACCCCCGATCCGCTCGACCACGTCCCCACGGGCCCTGTGCCGTCGGGGCGCGGCGGCGAGCGACTCCTCGATCTCGTTCGGGTCGTCGCTCGCCTCCGCGCCCCGGACGGCTGCCCCTGGGACCGCGCGCAGACCCACATGTCGCTCCGCCGCCACCTTCTCGACGAGGCCTACGAGCTGATCGAGGCGATCGAGGAGGGGACCCCCGACGACCTCAAGGAGGAGCTGGGCGACGTCCTGCTCCAGGCGATCTTCCACGCGCAGATGGCGGCCGACGAGGGCGCCTTCGACGTCGACGACGTGGCCGAGGTCACCGTGGAGAAGCTGATCCGGCGCCATCCCCACGTCTTCGCGGAGGTGGACGCCGACACCCCCGAGGCCGTCTACGCGAACTGGGAGCGGATCAAAGCCGAGGAGAAGGGGGAGCGCGTCGTGGACGAGGGCGTCCCCAAGGCCCTCCCCGCGCTGATCGCCGCCCAGAAGGTCCAGCGTCGTGCCTCCGGCCGGGGCTTCGACTGGGCCGCGCTAGCCGGAGCCGTGGAGAAGGTCCGCGAGGAGCTCGCCGAGCTCGAGGAGGCGGCCGCGGCCCACGCCGGACGAGACGTCGAGGGCGAGGCCAAGGACGCCCTCGAGGAGGAGGTGGGCGACGTCCTCTTCGCCGTCACGGCCCTGGCCCGGAAGCTGGGTGTGGACGCCGAGAGCGCCCTCCGCTCCACGATCCGGAAGTTCGTCATCAGGTTCGAGACGATGGCCGAGCGGGCCCGCGAGGAGGGCGTTCGGCTCGAGGACCTCGCCGAGGACGACCTCCTGCGGCGGTTCCGCGAGGCCCGCGCGTGACCCACCTCCTCTCGCTGGTCGGCATCGTCAGCATCTCGTTCTCCGCCATCTTCGTGAGGCTCGCCGACGTCTCCCCGGACACCGCGGCCTTCTTCCGGGCGGCCTACGCGGTCCCGGCCCTCGTGCTCGTATGGCTGGTCACCCGTCGCCGGGACGAGCGCACGCCCCGCGAGCGGTGGATGGCCTTCGGCGCGGGGCTCTTCCTGGCCCTCGACTTCTCGTTCTGGCACCGGGCGATCGGCGACATCGGCGCGGGCCTGGCCACCGTGATCGGGAACACCCAGGTCGTCTTCGTCGGGATCTACGCCTGGATCTTCCTGCGGGAGCGACCGACCAGGCTCGCCTTTGTGCTCGTCCCGACCGTGTTCCTGGGCGTGCTGCTGATCTCGGGGCTGGGGAGGGAGGACGCGTTCGGGAGCAACCCGCTGGGCGGGGTCTTCTGGGGCGTGCTGACCGGGCTGGGCTACACCGGCTTCCTGATCCTGCTCCGCCGATCGAACCGGAGCCTGTCGCCGCCGGCCGGCCCGATGATGGAGGCCACGACCGGCGCGCTCCTCGGGATGGCGATCCTGGCCCCGATCTTCGACCCTGCCTTCTCGGTGGTCCCCACGTGGCCAGCCCACGGCTGGCTGCTCGCCCTGGCCCTCATCTGCCAGGTCTTCGGCTGGCTGCTGATCACGGTCGCCCTCCCCCGCCTGCCCTCGCTCGAGACCTCGGTGATGCTGCTGCTCCAGCCGATGCTGACCGTGCTCTGGGCCTACCTGCTGTTCTCGGAGATCCTCTCGATCGTGCAGTGGCTCGGCGTGGCGCTCGCGCTGATCGGGGTGGGGACGCTCGCCGCGAAGGGGAGCGTGGAGCCGGACGTCGAGCGCGACACCGTCCTCCAGCAGTAGTGGCACGATGACCCGCATGGATCGGGCCGCTTGGATCGTCGAGCTCCGGCGCGTGAACGAGCGAGAGGAGGACGCCCTCGCTCCCACGTACGACCAGCTCTGGGGCGAGATCGACGAGCCGCACCGAGCCTTCGTCGAGCGGTTCCTGTCGATGGTCCCGCCCGCCGGGAGGGTCCTCGATGCCGCGTGCGGCACCGGCAAGTACCTCGGCATGGTCCTGGAGAGCGGTCGCTCGGTCTTGGGTGTGGATCATGCCGGCGCCTCTCTCGTCGAGGCGAAGACGAAGTTCCCGAAAGCCGAGACGGAGCGGCACGACCTCCAGGACCTCCCCTACCGCGACGCGTTCGACGGCGTGATGTGCGTGGACGCCGTGGAGATGATCCCGCCGGAGGACTGGCCGGAGGTCCTGCGTCGCTTCCGCCGGGCGATCCGCGGAAGCGGCCCCCTCTACCTCACGGTCGAGGTCGCTCCTCCGGAGGAGGTCCGGGCCGGAACCGAGGGAGGACGGCGCCGCGGCCTCCCGCTGGTGGACGGCGAGGTCATCTGGGAGGAGCACGGCTACCACCACTACCCGTCTCTCGACCGGGTGCGGACGTGGCTCGGAGAGGCCGGCTTCGCGATCGAGGGCGAGGCGGAGCAGCTCCTCGAGGACGAGGGGTTCGCCTACCGGCACGTGCTCGCGCGCGCCGTCTGACGGAGATGCGTGTTCGGCGGCCCTCTCCGTCCTAGAATCGGATGCCCATGCCCCCCATCGAACGCATCCGCGCGCGAGAGGTCCTCGACTCCCGCGGCAACCCCACCGTGGAGGCCGAGGTCGAGCTGGCCGACGGCTCGCTGGGCCTGGCCGCCGTGCCCTCAGGCGCCTCCACCGGCGAGCACGAGGCCCTCGAGCTGCGCGACGGCGGCGACCGCTTCAAGGGCAAGGGCGTCCTGAAGGCGGTCGAGAACATCCACGAGCGCATCGAGCCGGCGCTCCAGGATGTGGAGGCCCTCGATCAGCGCGAGGTCGACCGCATGCTGCTCGACCTCGACGGGACAATCGACAAGTCCGGGCTCGGGGCCAACGCGATCCTCGCCGTCTCGCTGGCGAACGCCAAGGCCGCGGCCGTCTCGTCGGGCCTGCCGCTGTACCGGTACCTCGGCGGGCCGAACGCGCACCTCCTCCCCCTGCCCCTCTTGAACGTGATCAACGGCGGGGCGCACGCGGACAACGCGATCGAGCTCCAGGAGTTCATGCTGGCGCCTCGCGGCGCCGCATCGTTCTCGGAGGCGATCCGCTGGGGCTCCGAGGTCTTCCACACGTTGAAGGAGCAGCTCCACGGGAAGGGACTGTCCACCGCCGTGGGGGACGAGGGCGGGTTCGCGCCCGACCTCCCCGGCTCGGCGGCGGCCTGCGAGGCCCTGGTGGGCGCGATCGAGGCGGCCGGCCTCGAGCCGGGGTCCGACGTGGCGATCGCGATCGACGCGGCGGCCAGCGAGGTCTTCCGGGACGACGCCTATCACGTGGAAGGCGAGGCCCGATCGGCCGAGCAGATGGCCGAGTACTACGACCGCCTCGTGACCGACTTCCCCATCGTGTCGATCGAGGACCCCCTCGACGAGAACGACTGGGAGGGCTGGGCTGCCGTCACGAGCCTGCTGGGCAACCGGATCCAGCTCGTCGGGGACGACCTGCTGGTGACGAACCCGGAGCGTCTCTCGCGCGCCGTCGCGGAGGCCTCGTGCAATGCGATCCTGGTCAAGCCGAACCAGATCGGGAGCCTCACCGAGACGCTCGACGTCGTGGACGCCGCGGTGGCCGCGAGCTTCGGCGTCGTGATCTCCCACCGATCGGGCGAGACCGAGGACTCCACGATCGCCGATCTTGCCGTGGCCACGAACGCGGGCCAGATCAAGGCCGGCGCTCCGTCGCGCGGCGAGAGGACGGCGAAGTACAACCGCCTCCTCAGGATCGAGGAGGAGCTGGGGGGCACCGCCCGGTACGCGGGGGCCGCGGTCTACCGGAGGTTCGGACGATGAGCGCGAGGGGTCACGTCCTGCCCCGACCCCGGCTGAGCCGCCGGGCGGCCGGCCTCGCCGCCATCTCGTTCGTCCTGCTGCTGGGGCTCGTGTTCCCCCTTCGCCAGTACGTGATCCAGCGGAGCGAGATCGCAGGCCTGGAGCGACAGGTCCAGCGTCTCGAGGAGGAGCGAGTCACGCTCGAACGCCGCGTGGAGCGGCTGCGGGACCCCGAGTACCTGGAGCGGATCGCCCGCCAGTGCCTGGGGATGGTGCGGCCCGGCGAGATCGCCTTCGTCGCGGTCCCCGAGGACGGCCAGCCCCTTCCCGCCTCCTGCTGAGCCCGTGCGGCTGAGGAACCTCACGACCGAGGACCTCTGGCTCTACGAGGCGATCCACTGCGACTCCCGGATGATGGAGCACCTCGGCGGGCCCCTGCCCAAGGCGGGCCTGGCCGAGAAGCTCGAGCGGGACGCGGCCGCCACCGAGGCCGACGAGGTGTGGGTCCTCGTGATCGTCCTCGAGGAGGAGACCGCCGCGGGGACCGTGAGCATCTGGGAGCACGAGGTGGGCGGCGAGCTACTCACCGAGATCGGGTGGATGGTGCTCCCCGACCACCAGGGGAAGGGCGTGGGGAGCGCGGGGGTGCGGATGGCGCTCGACCGTGCTCGGGAGACCGGGCGGTGGGACGTGCTCCACGCGTTCCCCCCGGTCTCGAACCTGGCCTCGAACGCGATGTGCCGGACCCTAGGGTTCACGCTGCTCGGCGAGCGCACGAACCGGTTCCGTGATCGCCAGCTGCGCGTTAACCACTGGCGGCTCGACCTGCGGTCGGCGTAGAGGTCCGGCGGCCGGCCTCCTCTCGCTTCGGCGCGGGGCGTGTGCCACCATCGCGGAGGCCGCTCGGGCTGAAGGGGGACCGGACCATGGGGACGTCCGCGGAAGGCTCCGCGACGGCGACGGCACATGACGGACATCCTCCCCGATCGGGGCGTGGGGCGAGTCTGTTCCCGACCCTGACGGCCGGCGTGGTGGTGGGGGTCCTCGAGGTGGTCGTGGCCACTTCCTTCGCCGCTCTCATCTTCAGCGGGCCGCTGGCCGAGCACCTGCCGGCTGGCATCGGCCTCGGACTCGTGGCCGCCGCGGCGATCCTGATCACCGTGGCCCTCGTCAGTAGCCACCGGGGCACGTTCGGCAGCGTCCAGGACATCTCCGCCGCGGTGCTGTCCATCGTGGCTGCGTCCATCGTGGCCGACCTTCCCCCGGAAGACCCTCGCATC
>DASUTW010000280.1:0-6075 GCA_036374395.1 Actinomycetota bacterium | reverse complement strand
ACAGCACGGCGGCCGCGCCGGTCCGCGGCTGTCGGACGGCCCGGAGAGCGAGGGCGACACCCTCCTCGAGCCGGAGTGATCGCTTGCTCACGCGGAACGCCTCCCTGAGCCCACCCCGAGTGTTATCGGCACGGCTCACGCCCCCCTCGACCGCCCGCCGAGGCGGCGCGTCGCCCGCGGACGGCCCATCCTATCGCCTCGCGAAGCGGTGTGAGGGGGACGTCGAACTCCGCCGCGGCGTCGGGGGCGTCGGCGCGCGCGTCGCGCGCCAAGAGGTCCAGATAGTCCTAGGCGACCGGCTCCCCGACGGCGCGCGACGCGCGCGCCCCCAGGGCCAGGTGGCGCGGCCGCCGCCTCCTTCCCGCCACGATCCCGACGAGGTCGTCCGCCGTCACGACGTCGGGCCCCTCGACCCCGAGGGTCGTCGAGATCGACCCCGCCCGGTCGTCGGCGGCCGCCAGGATCGCGGCCACGTCGGCCGAGGCCACCGGGGCCAGCGAGGCCGAGCCGTCCCCCACGACCGCGGCCGGTCTCCGCGCGGCCAGCGCGGCCACGTCGCGGAACCAGGGGCTGGCCGGCGCCACGAGCCGGGTGGCCCGCACGATCGCGTGCTCCAGGCCCGACCCCCGAACGAGCTCCTCCGCCCTCCCCTTCGAGCGCAGGTACGCGTTGGCATCCTCGGGGTCCGCCCCCGAGGTCGACAAGAAGAGGATCCGCTCGGCCCCCGCCGTGCGGGCGCCCTCGACCGTGCGCCGCACGGTCTCGAGGTTGGCCTCCTCGTAGGCCTCGGCGCTCGGCATCCGCATCCCCCCCGCGAGGTGGCACACCGTGTGGGCGTCGTGGAAGAGCATCGCCAGCGCGTCGGGGTCCGGCGCTCGGGCCACCGCGACCTTCGCCCCCAGGGCCCGGAGGCCCTCCGCCTGGGACGGGCTGCGCACGATGGCCCGGACCTCGGGGGCCCTCTCCACGAGCAGGGGGACGAGGGCGCGGCCCACGGAGCTCGAGGCGCCGACCACGACGACCGGCACGGTCTACCAGATCTCTTCGAGGAGATCGGAGGCGCGGAGCTTCCCCAGCGCCTGCCGCTCGACCTTGCGCACCGTCTCGGCCGAGACTCCTACCAGCTCGGCCACCTCTCGAAGGCTCATCGCCCGGCCGTTCCCCAGGCCGTAGCGGAGGGAGACGACCTCCTGCTCCATCGGCTCGAGGGTGGTCCCCACGGCCTGCGCGATCTCCTCGCGGAGCAGCGTGTCCTCCACGGCATCGAGGGGGCTCTCCAGCTCGACCTGAGCCACGAGGTCGCCCAGCTCGGCGTCCTCCCCCACCGGCTCCTGCAGCGACCGCGGCTCCTTCCGCACCGCCGCCTCCAGCTCCTCCAGCATCTCGACCGGGACGCCCGCGGCCCGCGACAGCTCGTCGGGCGTGGGGTCCCTCCCCGTCTGCTGCATCAGCCGCTCACGGGTCTTCCGGATCTTGCGGATCCGCTCATGGACGTGGACTGGGATCCTGATCTGGCGCCCGCGGTCGGCGATGGCCCGCGTGATCGCCTGCCGGATCCACCAGGTCGCGTAGGTGGAGAACTTGAAGCCTCGTCGCCAGTCGAAGAGCTCGATCGCGCGCATCAGGCCGATGTTCCCGTCCTGGATCAGGTCCAGCAGCGGGAGGCCCTGGCCCTGGTACTTCTTGGCGATCGAGACCACGAGGCGCAGGTTGGCCAGGATGAATCGCTTCCTCGAACGCTCGGCCTCCTTGATGTCGGCGGCGAGCGTCGCCTTCGTCTTCTCGGAGCGGATCCGGCCGGAGGCGAGGCGTTCCTCGGCCTCCTTGCCGTGCTCCAGGGACATGGCGAGCTCGACCTCCTCCTCCTTCGTGAGGAGGGGCTCGCGGGCCGCCGCCTCGAGGTAGAGGCGGAGGTCGTCGACGTCGCCGGGATGGAGATCCTGCCTCGCCATGCGCCTCTGGGGCCATCCTAGCGCCGGCCGAGGCCGCAGGTCTCACCCTCGGTCGGCGCCCCCCGTGCCGACGCGCATCGCCTTCTGGTAGACGAGGAGCCCGCCCAGGTGCTGGCCCACGATCAGGACGAGGTAGCCGACGGCCTCGATCACGATCCAGGAGATCTCGGCCTGCGAGGCGGTCCGATCGGGCCACCGCAGGACGAGCGCGACGATGAAGAACGCCGCGGCCAAGAGCTGGAACACCATGTGGCGCGTGGCCAGCCGCCGCTTGGACGATCCCTTCACCATGCCCAGCCAGTCGATGAGGCCCAGGGGCGCCGCGATGAGCGTGCCCAGGAGCCCCAGCAGCAGCATGTAGGTCGAGGCCAGCACCAGCCCCTCGTTCGGGGTGATGCGGCTCATCACGTCGAAGACGATCACGCCCAGGTAGAAGGCGACGGGGAAGTGCACCACCATCGAGTGAGTGGGCACGCCAAGGGGCTTGCCCTGGATCCACTCCCTCAGCTTCCAGGGACGCCCCTCGGGAGCCCGCATCTGGATCAGCGCCATCGGTCCTCCTCCCTCCGGAGGCCCCGGCCGGGCGGCCGGGGCCCCGGGCCAGGCCGAGTCTAGGCGTTCTTGTAGGTCTCCTGCAGGTTGTTCGCGGCCTCGTCGGCCGAGATCTCCGCGGCCTCGGCGGCCGCCTGCAGGTCGTTCAGGGTGATGTGCCGGCCGTCGCCGTGGTCGGCGTTCGGCTCACCACATCCGCAGGTGAGGCACATGGCGCTCCTCCTTCCGGTCGAATGGCCGGCCGGGCCGGCCGGTCCCACTTCCCTAAAACTAATATCGCTTGTCGTTACGAAACGCAAGCCCGTCACCCCAGCTCCTCGCGCAGCGCCCGGATGGCCCTCCCCCGGTGGCTGATGCGGTCCTTCTCCACGGACGTGAGCTCGGCCATCGTCCGGTCCCAGCCCACGGGCTCGAAGATCGGGTCGTAGCCGAACCCTCCCGAGCCCGAGGGCTCGTCGCGGAGCAGGCCCTCGCAGACGCCCTCGGCCCAGGCCTCCTCGCCATCGGGCCAGGCGATGACGGCCACGGCCCGGTAGCGGGCGGTGCGCCCGGGCCCCGGGACGCCCGCGACGGCGCGCAGCAGCTCTCGGAGGTTGCGCTCGTCGTCCGCGGCCTCGCCGGCGAAGCGGGCGGACCGGGGCCCGGGCGCACCGCCCAGGGCGTCCACCTCGATCCCGCTGTCGTCGGCGAGGGCGGGGAGCCCCGTGGCCTCGGCGACCGCGTGGGCCTTCCGCTTCGCGTTTTGGAGGTACGTGCGGCCGGTCTCGTCGACCTCGGGCCAGTCGGCGTCCGTCACCCACTCGACCCGCCAATCGCTCGCGATCGCCTGGATCTCGCGGATCTTTCCCGGGTTGCGGGATGCGATCACGAGCCGGTCGGGCATCGCCCGGCTCACGACCCGAGCGCCTCCCGCTGGATCTCGGTGAGCCGGGCGATGCCCTCCTCGGCCAGCGTGAGCATCTCCTCGAGCTGGTCGCGCGAGAAGGGATCGCCTTCGGCGGTCCCCTGCACCTCGACCAGCTTCCCCGAGCCCGTCATCACCACGTTGAAGTCCACCTCGGCCTCGGCGTCTTCGTCGTAGCAGAGATCGAGCAGCGGCAGCCCCCCGACGATCCCCGTGCTCACGGCGGCCACCGAGTCGGTGAGGACGCCCGAGGGAGCCAGCCCCTGCTCCTCGAGGCTCCGGAGAGCCAGGGCCAGGGCGACGTACCCGCCGGTGATCGAGGCCGTCCGGGTCCCTGCGTCGGCCTGCAGGACGTCGCAGTCCACCGTGATCGACCTCTCCCCCATCCGCTCCAGGTCGGTCACGGCCCGGAGGCTGCGACCGATCAGCCGCTGGATCTCCTGGGTCCTCCCCGAGGGGCGCCCGCGGTTCACCTCCCGAGGGGTCCGCTCCTTGGTCGAGCGCGGCAGCATCGAGTACTCCGCCGTCACCCATCCCTTCCCGGTCCCGTCGAGCCAGCGCGGCACCCGTGGCTCCCACGTGGCCGCGCACAGGACTCGGGTCCCCCCCATCTCCAGGAGCACGGATCCCTCGGCGAACGCCAGGTACTCGGTCTCGTAGCGGATCGGGCGGAGCTCCCGCGGCCCGCGGCCGTCGGGTCTGCTCACGCCCCGGCCTCCCAGCGGACGTCCGGGCGCGCCACGCCCACGGGCCCGTCGAAGACCTCGGAGGCCTTCTCCCGGGAGTGGTCGGGGTCGAAGATCGGCTGGATGTGCGCCAGCATCAGCCGGCCGGCGTCGGCCTTGGCGGCCTGCTCGCCGGCCTCCTTCGCGGTCATGTGGAGATCGGGCGGGTACACCTTCCCGTCCTCGAGCCAGGTGGCCTCGGCGACCAGCAGATCGGCCCCCCTGGCCAGCTCCACGAGCTCGTCGGTGGGACCGGTGTCGGCGGAATACGCCAACGCCACGCCGTCGGCCTCGTAGCGAACCCCCAGCGTGGGAACCGGGTGGGCCATCCGTGCGGTGCTCAGCCGGAACGGCCCGAGATCGAGCCCCTCCCCCGGCTCGATCTCGTTGATCTCGAAGCAGTCCGGAAACTCCTCCCAGCCCGCGTCGGAGAGCATCGACCGGATCCGCTCCCGGGTCCCCGTGGGGACGACGAGCGGGATCCGGGGGGCGGGCGTCTCGGATCCGTAGCGGCGAGCGTAGAAGTACGGGAAGAGGTCCACGAAGTGGTCGGCGTGGACGTGCGAGACGATCACCGCGTCGACGTCGAGCAATCCCAGGTGCCGCTGCAGGTGCGCCATCGTCCCCGTGCCCATGTCCTGCCAGACCACGTAGCCGTCGTGGCTCACCACGTAGCCGCTCGCCGCGCCGTCCGCGCGAGGCCAGGTCCCGTCGGAGCCGAGGACCGTGAGCTCCATCAGCCGAGGGGCTCTCTCTGGACGCTGGCCAGCGCGACGTCGTCCATCTCCGGTCCCAGGAAGACCCTCCCCAGCTCGCGGAAGCGATCGGGATCCCCGGAGCAGAGGAACTCGTGCCGCGGGGGCCCAGGCTCCTCCCGCAGACGGTCGTCCCGGACCAGCGCGGCGTAGACGTCACGCGCGGTCTCCTCGGCGGACGAGATCAGCACGACGTCGGGGCCCATCACCATCCGGATCATCCCGGCGAGCAGGGGGTAGTGGGTGCAGCCGAGGATGAGCGTGTCGACGCCGGCGTCCCGGACCGGCTCGAGGTACCCGCGAGCGGCCTGCAGCAGCTCCTCGCTCGTGGTGTCCCCCCGCTCGACGAACGGGACGAACGACGGGCAGGCCCGGGCCACGAGCCTGGCGTCGATCCCGTGGCGGTCGGCCGCCCGCTGGTAGGCCCCGCTGGCGATCGTGGCCTCGGTCCCGATCACGCCGATCCGCCCGCTCCGGGTGACCCTGGCCGCGGCGCGCACGCCCGGGTCGATCACCCCCACCACCGGGACGCCGGCCTCGGCGGTCACATCTTCGATGGCGGCGACCTCGACCGAGTTGCACGCCACGACGAGGATCTTTACGTCCCGATGGAGCAGGTACGCGGCGATCTCGCGCGAGAAGGCCCGGATCTCGTCCAGGGGACGGGGTCCGTAGGGAGCGCGGGCCGTGTCGCCGTAGTAGACGAGCGGCTCCCGCGGAAGGAGATCCAGCACCGAGCGGGCCACGGTCAGCCCGCCCACACCCGAATCGAACATCCCGATCGCTCGCGCGTCGCCTACCACCAGACCGTCTCCTCCACCCGCTTCTCCGCCTCGGACGCGGCGCCGGTCCAGGCGCCGGTCGACAAGTACTTCCATCCGCCGTCGGGCAGGAGGCATACGATATCGCCTTCCGCGGCCCGTGCCCCAACCTTCCGGGCGACGTGCAGCACGGCGCCCGAGGAGATCCCGGCGAAGATCCCCTCCTGCTCCGCGAGCATCCGGGTCGCCAGGAGGGCGTCGCCGGCGGCCACCAGGTGCTTCCCGTCGAGCAGCGATTCGTCGAGGATCGGGGGGACGAAGCCCTCCTCGAGCGAGCGCAGGCCGTAGACCGAGTCCCCCAGCTCCGGCTCGGCCGCGATCACCTGCACGCTCGGGTCGTGCTCCTTCAGACGGCGGCCCACGCCC
>DASUTW010000279.1:0-3661 GCA_036374395.1 Actinomycetota bacterium | reverse complement strand
CGATCCCACGCGTGGATCGCGACGCGGGCCGCTTCGGCTCGTGAGTGCACCTCGAGCTTCCTCAGGATGTTGCCCACGTGGGTTCGGACCGTGTGGGGGCTGAGATAGAGGGCCTTGGCGATCCGCGCGTTGTCGAGGCCTTGGGCCACCAGGCTCAGGACCTCCCGCTCCCGGGGGGTAAGCCGGCCGACCCCGTGCGCGTCCCCCGTCGCCGTCGCGGTGGCGCGCAGCAGCGTCTCGTGGAGGGTGTCGGGGTTCACCGCGAACCGTCCGACGTCGACCAGGTCCCGCAGATGCACGAGCAGCCGCTCAACCGAGAGATCGTGTCCGAGGCACCCGGCCGCGCCCGCATCCACCGAGTCGAGGAGGACGTCGCCCTCGGGTCGTCGAGTAAGCACGACGACCCGCGTGTCGCCGCCGAGCCGCCGGGCCAGGTTGAGGCCGGATCCGGCGTCGAGGGCCACCTCGGTGAGCACCACGTCGGGGGAGCGCTGGGCGCACATCCGCAGGGCCTCCCGCTCGTCGGTGGTTCTGCCGAGGACCTCCATCCCACCCTCACCGTCGATCGCGGCGCTCAACCCCTCTCCGAAGAAGGGCTCGGGATCGACGAGGAAGACCCCTACCATGGTCGACATCGTACAGTGCACGGGTTGGGCCTCTCCCCGACGAGGACCGAGATGAGCGATCGAGACACCGACCCGGCGAGCGCCACGGCGCTCGAGGAGCAGCGGCGTGCGCTCGAGGAGCAGCGGCGTGCGCTCGACGACGCCCCGTGGTCCTATCGCGGTCCGCGCCTTCACGCGCTCGGATTCGACTTCGGGATCCGGGCGAACGACGAGGAGGTCGGCGCCTACCTGGGAAGCCTCTTCGAATCCTTCGAGGCGGACGGGGAGCCGGAGCACGTGTACTCCTTCATCGATCGACCGGGGGAGGAGATGCGTTACGAGATCTACTTCGACGGCGAGCACGTCGTCAGCTCCCGGGAGGCCGGCGGGGCGCTGCGCTACTTCCAGTGGGACGTGAACGAGCGCGTGATCGCCCGGAACCGTGGCTACATCCTGATCCACGCCGCGTCCGCGGCGGACGAGGCGGGGCGGGGCATCGTGATGCCGGCCGCGATGGACTCGGGGAAGACCACGCTCGTCTCTGGGCTGGTGAGGGCCGGCCTCCGATACCTGAGCGACGAGGCGGCGGCCGTGGATCCGCGGACGGGCGTGCTCCACGCCTACGCCAAGGCGCTGACGATCGATCCGGGGTCCTGGGACGTGCTCTCCGAGCTCCGTCCCTCGTTGGAGGGGCCGCTCGCGCCGTTCGCGCAGGACCAGTGGTACGTGCCGGTGGGATCGATCCGGGACGGGGCGGTGGCGTCATCCGCTCGGCCCGCCTTCGTGATCGCGCCTCGGTATGTGGGCGAGGGCAGGAGCGAGCTTCTGCCGATGTCGAGGGCCGAGGCACTGCAGGCGCTCGTGGAGAACGCGTTCAACTTCCGCCTGTTCGATGGGCGGATGGCGCTGAGGGCCCTCGCTGATGTCGTGCGTGGAGCCGAGTGCTACCGGCTCATGGTGGCGGAGCTGACGGAGGCCTGCGATCTCGTGCTCGGGCTCGTCGAGGCGTCGGGCGAGGGGAGGACGGAGTGACCGAGAAGCTGCAGCCGAAGGACGTCGAGCCCGAGGCCGCCCCGCGGCCGAGGGCGACGGTGGCCCACGTCGAGATCGACGGCGAGGGCGTGCTCTACGACGAGGTGAGCAACCAGATCCACCTGCTGAACCCCATCGCGACCCTGATCTGGAGCGGGCTGGACGGAAGGACCACGCTCGAGGAGCTCTCGGCCGAGCTGAGCGACGCCTTCGGCGCCGACCTTGCCCGCGTCCGCTTCGACGTGCTCGAGGCGGTCCGAGGGTTCGCCGAGCAGGATCTGCTCGAGGACGAAGGCGCCCCCCCAATCGAGGAACCGGAGGCGGCCCAGGAGGCCAGCGACGAGCCACGTTACCTGAAGGATCCCCCCAGCCCATGAATGCTCAGCATCGACCGTCTGGTCTGGACGGCAATGAGGACCCTTGAGGTCGGATCGCTCTGGATCGGCGTCCGCGTCAGCTCGGACGCCGCCGAGCGGGCGGTGGCGGGGGCCTTCGAGCCCTTCCTGGTCGAGGGCCCCGATCCCGAGCCGAACTTCTCCGTTCGGTTCGAGGACGCGTCTGACGGCATCCGGCCCTTCCAGATCCTGTATCGGGGTGACTGTCAGGTCGTCCGGACGACCCATCGGTCCCGGGTCATCCGGGCGCTCCGGTCCTCGATCGCCAGGTTCGCCGGGGAAGGATCGAGTCTCTTCAGGCTGCGCCAGGTGGTCCTCGCCTCGCAGGCCGGAGCGATCCTGATCCCGCCCGATCTCCTGCCGCGGGTGGAGGCGATCGAGGCGGACCTCCGCGAGCGAGGGATCGAGGTCTTGGACCCGGCGTTCGCCCTCCTGGACCCCGCAACCGGCGAGGTCGTGATCCCGGAGCGGGCCATCCCCCTGGGCGAGGATGCGCTGGGGGCCCTCGACGCGGACGGAGACGGTCCGCCGCTCCCGATGGACGGGGAGGGTGCCCGCTTCCCGGTCGCTCACTGGCAGGTCATCCGCCGGGACCGCGAGGAACCCCTCACTCGGATGGATGTCTTCGCCGCTTTGATGCCCTCGATCGAGGAGGAGGCCGACGTCCCGATCGCGGACGCGATGCGGGCCGTGGCGGGGGCGCTCTCCACGGCGTCGGTCGGGGCGGTCTATCACCAGAAGGGCGAGGAGCTCCTGGGCACCCTCGCCGGCCTTCCAGGGGCCGGCTGACCCCGGACACGACCGAGGGCCCGACGCCGGGCCGGGCCCTCGGTTGATCCACCGGGTCTTACACGTCACACATGCTGAACGTAACCGTCGTGTGGCCGGAGCCGTCGGTCCCGGTCACGAAGGTGGTGACGCACTCGCCGTTCTCGGGCGGGTTCCCGCACTTGCCGACGGCGACGCCGTCGTGCGGGATCGAGCAGCCCGCGGGAAGCGTCACGGTGACCGTCTTACCGCCGTCCGGCGAGGTCGCCTGGATGTCCGCGCATGCGCCCGACGGGCAGTTGGACGAGGCGCCGCAGCTGAGGCTGCAGCCCGGGGTCTGGAAGTTGTCCCCAGTCTCGCACTGAGCCTTGTTGCCGTTGTCGTCCAGGTCGATCTTGATCCGGCAGTGCGACCCGTTGCAGGTGATACAGAGCGCGATGTAGGAGAAGTCCTTCCCCTGCGGGGTCGCCGTCTGGGCGAAGGCCGGCGAGCCCGCCAGCGTCCGCACGACCGGAGCCGCCCACGCGACCGTCGCACCCGTCACCGCGGCCTTGCGGATGAACTCCCGCCGCTTGATGCCCTGGGGTTCGAGCTCGTCACTCATTCCCTGACTCCTCTCGTTCTCGTTCCTCGTGGTCTGGATGGTAGAGGCGGTGGTGCCGCGAACGCGATACGCGGTCGGGCGTAAGTCCGGTCGCGACGTCGGGGAAGCCCGCCGCACCAGCGCCACAGGTCAGAGGGGTGACGGATCGGGTCTCTACGATGCAGGGCGTAGGGGGGTCTAGTCACTCGGTCGGGCGGTCGGCCTCCGGCTGCCCGGAAACCAGCCCCAGCGCGTCGAGCTCTCCGACCAGCGACGCG
>DASUTW010000278.1:0-5293 GCA_036374395.1 Actinomycetota bacterium | reverse complement strand
CGTCCCCGGCCGATCGGACGCGGAACCCCTCGACGACCTCGATGGTCGTGGTCTTCCCCGCGCCGTTCGGTCCCAGCAGGACCACGACCTCTCTTCGGCTGACGGAGAAGGTCACGCTGTCCAGGACGTCGACCGACCCGTACCGCATGCGGAGGCCGGCGACCTCGATCACTCCTTCCTGTGCGGTCATGCCTGCTCCGGAGCATACTCACCGAAGCGCTCCGGCCGGCAGCGATCCGATCAGAAGTCCGGCCGGGTCTCGAACTCCACGAGCACCGAAACCGGCGGACCTCCCAGGTGCACGATCGAGGCGACCTGATCCACGATGCCACCCCTCAGCCTCCGCACCACCTGGCGACCGGTGGGCACCTGCAGGTTGTCCTCGATCCTGAAGTCGCCGGGCCGCCCGATCGCCAGCCGAACGGTCGCGGTCCCGAAGTCCGTGCCGAGCGAGAGCCACGTCGCGCCGTACTTCACCCCTCCCGACTGATCGGCCGGAGGCAGCGCGACGTTCACGGTGGTGAACGGTCGAACCTCCTGGATGTAGGCTCCTGACATCCCTCCTCCTCCCCGTCGAGGTTTGACGTCACTTGTAGTCCTCCATCGAGGGGGAGCCAACCGGTCGTTCTCCCTACAGCCCCGGTCCCACGCGCGCGCCCGCTGTTGAGCGGCTCCCCGCGACGGGCGATACTTCCCGGGGCACTCCCCCAGGAGACGTCGAGCGATGACGGGTGACAGATGCCGAGGGTTCGCCTTCTCTCGTACTGGCGTGCGGAGCAGCGGACGATCCGCCAGGGGCTGGTGGCGATGCTCCTGGCCTCCGTCGCCATGCTGGGGGCCGGCGTCGCGCTCGGCTTCATCACCGACACGCTGGAGTCGCTCCCCGGCCTGATGGTGATGGTCCCGGCGGCGATCGCCGCTCGGGGCAACGTCTTCGGCGCGCTGGCCTCCCGGCTCGGCACCGCGATCCACGCCGGCCTCTTCACCACGACGCGCGAACGAGAGGGCGTCCTCTATCAGAACGTCTTCGCAGCCGCCGCGCTCACCCTCTCGATCTCACTCCTGATGGCCGTCCTGGCCAAGACCCTCTCCGCCACCTTCGGCGTCACGAGCATCTCGATCCTCGACTTCGCCCTCATCTCGATCCTGGGGGGCGTGCTGGCCAGCGTCGTGGTGCTCGGCCTGACGATCGTGCTCGCCGTGACCGCACAGCGCCGGGGCTGGGACCTCGACAGCGTGGCTGCCCCGCTCATCACCGCGGCCGGCGACATCCTCACGGTGCCCGCGATCTTCCTCGCCACATTCGCCGTGGGCTACCGCTGGGTGTCCCCGACGCTCACGGCGATCCTGACGGTGGTCACGCTCGTCGCGGCGATCCGCGCGGCGATCACGGACCTGCCCGCCACCCGCCGCATCGCCCGCGAAAGCCTCCCCGTGCTCACGATCGCCGCTACGATCGACATCCTCGCGGGCCTCATGATCGAGTCGCGCATCGAGCAGTTCGTGGCCTTCCCCGTCCTCCTGATCCTGATCCCGCCGATCCTGGGGGACGCGGGCGGACTGGGCGGCATCCTCTCCTCACGCCTGGCCTCGAAGCTCCACCTGGGCGTGATCACACCTCGAGGCCTCCCGGAGGCCGCCGCGCTCTCCGACCTCTCGATCGTCGCCCTGTTCGCGGTGGTCGTCTTCCCGCTGGTGGGCGTGGCCGCTCACGTCGTGGCAGGCCTGGTCGGGATCGCCACCCCCGGGATGGGGACCGTCGTCGGCGTCAGCCTCCTCGCCGGGCTCCTCGCCACCGCCGCCGCCTCGGTCGTCGCCTACTACGCGGCGATCGCCAGCTTCCGGATGGGGATGGACCCGGACAGCCACGGCATCCCGCTGATCACCAGCTCGATGGACCTTGCCGGCGTGGTGGCGCTCATCCTCGCCATCCTCGCCTTCGGGATCGGATAGGAGCGGCCGTATACTCGGGAGGCGGCAGATGGACGACAGCCCAAGACGCAACGTCAAGGATCTCCTCGCCGAGGCGAAGGACACCTCGGAGCTCATGGTGGATTTGGCCTACGCGGCGGTCTTCTTCAACGACGAGGACCTGGCCGACGAGGTCGACGCCCTCGAGGAGCTGATGCAGGGATACATCCACGACCTCAACTGGATCTCGATGCTGGCCGCGCGCAGCCCCGAGGACGCCGAGGCGATGGCCAGCGTCCTGGCCATCGCCCGGGCGATCGAGAGCATCGGGGACGCCGCCGCCGACATCGCGCGCGTCGTCACCGTGAAGCTCGGGATCCCGACGATGCTCCGCGCCGACCTGCGCCACGCCGACGAGATCGTGGGCCGGGTCAAGGTCCGAGAGGAGTCCGAGGTCGTGGGCCGAAGCCTCCGCGATCTCACGCTCCCCACCGAGACCGGGATGTGGGTGATCGCGATCCGCCGGGGCATGGAGTGGGAGACCGACCCGGGGCCCGATTCCGTGGTCTCGGCCGGCGACGTGCTCCTGTACCAGGGCCCCGAGGAGGGCACGAACCTGATCCGCGACCAGGCGGGCGCGCCGCCCCTCCCCTCGCCGCCCGACGAGGAGCCGCTCGCACTCTCGGAGCTGGATCGGGCCGTGGACCTCCTCGTGGAGATGAAGAACTCGGCCGAGGTCGCCGTCGGCCTCGCCTACTCGTCCCTGCTCTTCCGGGAGCCCGCGCTGGCGGCGGAGGTGGCGGCCCTCGAGACCCGCTCCGACACGCTGCTCGACGATCTCGAGTCCTGGGTCCTGCGAGCCTCACCCGAGGCCCGCAACCCCGACGAGCTCCGCGGGCTGCTGCGCCTGGGCTACGCCTCGGAGATGGTCTTCGACGCCGCCCGCGAGATGACCCGGGCCGTGGAGAGCGGCGACGAGCTGCACCCGGTGGTCCAGGCCGCGCTGGAGGCGACCGACGAGGTCGCGGTGGAGACCATCGTGGAGGCCGGCTCGGGCGCCGAGGGCGCCACGCTGAAGGACCTCTCGCTGGAGACCGAGGCGGGGATGCTGGCGCTGGCGATCCAGCGGGGGCGTCGGTGGATCCACCGGCCGAGGCCTCGGTTCCGGCTGGAGGCCGGCGACCGCGTCATCGCGATCGGCCCCGAGGACGGGATCCCCGGCCTGGAGGGGGTCACCTCCGCGCCTGCCGAGTCCACGACCGGCTGATCAGACGCCGGCGGCCCGCAGGTCCTTGTCCCGGACGCCGTAGGGCATCCCGAAACGGACGTGCTCCTCGGCAACCTGGAGCTGGCCCACCTCCGGGGCGCCCAGCTCGCGGAGCCGCTCCACCACCCGCTCCACCAGCCACTCGGGGGCGGACGCGCCCGACGTGACCCCCACCCGCTCCACCCCTTCGAGCCAGGCCGCGTCGATCTCGGACTCGTCGTCGATCAGGTGGGCGGGAGCGCCGTAATCGGTCGCCACCTCGGCCAGCCGCTTGGAGTTCGAGGAGTTCTGCGACCCGATCACGAGGACGAGGCCCACGTCCTCGGCCAGCGCCTTCACCGCGTCCTGGCGGTTCTGGGTCGCGTAGCAGATGTCGTCGCGGGGCGGCCCCACGATCGAGGGGAAGCGCTCGCGCAGGACCTCGATGATCTCGTTCGTCTCGTCCACCGAGAGCGTGGTCTGGGAGAGGTAGGCCACCTTCGAGGGGTCGCCGACCTCGACCGTCCGGGCCTCCTCCTTGGATCCGACGAGACGGATGTGGTCGGGGGCCTCGCCGCTCGTCCCCACGACCTCCTCGTGCCCCTCGTGTCCGATCAGCAGGATCGTGTAGCCCTCCTTGGCGAAACGTCGCGCCTCGAGGTGCACCTTGGTCACGAGCGGGCACGTGGCGTCGATCACGTGGAGGCCGCGCGCGGCGGCGTTGCGGTAGACCTCGGGCGCCACCCCGTGGGCCGAGAGGACCACGGTGGCCCCCTCGGGGACCTCGGTCTCCTCCTCGACGAAGATCGCGCCCTTCGACTCGAGGTCCCGAACCACGTGGAGGTTGTGCACGATCTGCTTCCGCACGTAGATGGGGGCGCCGTAGAGCTGGAGGGCCCGCTCCACCGTGTCCACGGCTCGCTCCACGCCGGCGCAGTAGCCCCGTGGGGCCGCGAGGGTGACCTCCTCGAGCACGACCCCATGCTACCCGATGCCTCCCGCACCCACGCCGACGGGCCTGTGGCGTTTCCCCGAACTTGCTGTACCCTGCTGGCGCGCACGATCGTGCGCTCGATTCCTCCCTCTCGGGCTGTTCGTCCGTCTGCGTGCGGGCGAGGTCGGGGTGGAGGGGCGATGCGAGCCGAACAGGAGGTACGCATGAAGACGCCCTCGCATACCGGGCGACGGGCCCGGGGGCTGCTGGCCCTGGGACTCGTCGCCGCACTGGTCCTTCCCTTCGCCGGGTCGGCCCACAGCCACCCCATCGACAAGTTCTGGCGCTACGGGAAGGACGTCCGCCACCATAAGTGGCGGGAACACCCGATCGGCCAGCGCAAGCACAAGCGCTGGCACCGCAACCACCCCGACGCCACCCGCCGGGAGCATCGCCGCTTCCATCACCGCCGCCTCGTCCACCCGAACCGGAGTAAGCACCGGTTCCGGATCGTAGCGAAACAGTCCGGACAGGCCTCCTACTTCAGTGGAAGGGTGGGAGCGTGTGGCAAGACGCTCACCGGCCTGTACGCCGCGCACCGGTCGTGGCCCTGTGGGTCGAGGGTCTCGGTGAAGCGCGGACACCGGTACGTGATCGTCCGGGTCCTCGATCGAGGGCCCTACACGCGGGGTCGGGTGATCGACCTCTCCCCCGCCGCCTTCGACCGGCTGGGGAGCCTGCGCGAAGGGGTCATGGACGTGAGGATCTTCCGGCTGAAGAAGCGGTAGCCCGTTAGGATGACCTCGAGGAGGTCGCATGGCGAGGCGCCCGGCGGAACCGACCCCGAGGAGGAGACGAGGTCGCCGCAGGCAGGCGAGCCTGTGGCACCTCTTCCTGGGGTTCCTCGGGGTGCTGGCCACGATCGCCTTCATGTCGGTCGTGAGCCAGCCCTGGCGCCTCGCCGTGCTGGCCCTCGGGCTCGCCATCCTCGGCTACATGGCAGCCGTCTACGGCTACGACTCCAGGGACGGGAAGGACTGGTAGCTCAGCCGGCCAGCGCTCGGCTGATGACGAGGCGCTGGATCTCGCTGGTCCCCTCGAACAGGGTGTAGATCTTGGCGTCCCGGTACCACTTCTCGACGGGGAAGTCCTTGATGTAGCCGTAGCCGCCGAGGACCTGGATCGCCTGCTCGGTGACCCAG
>DASUTW010000277.1:0-6246 GCA_036374395.1 Actinomycetota bacterium | reverse complement strand
TCACCAATGATCCTGAGAAGTTGCTCTCCGGCTTCTGGATGGCGACCTGCTACGCGACCCAGGGCATGAACCGCCATGGTGCGCACCAGCAATTCCTGATCACGGGGTCCCTCGCAGGCATCCTCCGAGCTCTCGTCTGGCAAAGCCTCGAGCGAGGCCTCCGCTAGAAGGTCTGCCGCCCCCGCATCCCCAACGTCGCCAAGCAGATAGAAGAGGTTCCAGCGCAACGGTGCGTCGCCCCCACCGGCTTGTCGAAGTATGGTGGTCAGAATCTCCACCGTGTCATTGCGGTCCTTGAGCAACTCTGTCACCCGCCGATACGCGAGCTCGCCTTCCTTGTCTGCGCTGTTCAGATAGCGAACGCCTTCACCGATCAACCATGCCGCTGCGGACTCGTCGAAGGGCCGAACTTCAGGCTCAGCCCGAACCGAATCACCGGGCCCTCGATGGCTTCGCCTTGCTTTGCGCATGGCTACCTTCCGGTATCCCCTGACTTATACCCACTAAAGCACTTTGCGAGGAGCGGGTCAAGCGAGTGTTTGGGAGGAGAGGGGCCCCCCCACCCGACCCCGACCCCGACCCCGACCCCGACCCCGATCGACCCCGACCCCGGCCGAGCCGAAGCCCACCGCCACCGACCCCGCCGAGGCTGTCCGGGTTTCGGAAGGCGCGGGCGCGCCGCCCTCCAAGCCCGGCGGCGCGTTGACGGGCTCGGAAGAGGCGTGGGATAGTTCGAGGCCGACGGGGGCATTCAGCCCCCCTTCCGGAAGGGAGCAGGACCGATCGCAGACCTCGAGATCGGTGCCGTCGTTACCGGCACCGTCCAGCGCATCACCCCGTACGGCGCCTTCATCGAGCTCGAAGGCGGCAAGGTCGGCCTCGTGCACATCTCCGAGATCGACCGCAACTACGTCCGCGACGTCCGGGACCATCTCCGCGAGACCGACGAGGTCGAGGCCAAGGTCGTCGCCATCAAGGACGACGGCAAGATCGATCTCTCGATCAAGGCGCTCCAGGACCCTCCGCCGAAGCGGCTGCGCCGGGGGCAGGACCCAGGCCTCGAGCAGAAGCTGAAGCGCTTCATGCGGCAGAGCGAGGAGCGTCAGGTGGACGTCCGCAAGTCCACCCGCGACAAGCGGCGCTGAGGCCCTGACCCGAAGCTCGGACCTCCAGGCCGTCGCGGAGCAGCTGGGGCGCGAGCCGACGACGCAGTTCGAGGTCGTCGCGCGGTGTCCCGGCGGCCGGCATCCGCTCGTGATCCGCAACCACCCGGTCGATCGGGACGGGAACCCGTTCCCCACGCTGTACTGGCTCACGTGTCCCGAGGCGGTGGCGGGGGTGTCGCGTCTGGAGAGCGAGGGATGGATCGCCCGGCTCGACGAGCGGGTCGAGGAGGACCCCGAGTGCCGGGAGCGGTTCGAGGACGCGGCGCTCGACTACGCGGCGGAGCGGGAGCGGCTGTTTCCGGGCGCGGGGGCGTTGAGCGGCGTCGGGGGGAGCGGCGGGGGGATCAAGTGCCTCCACGCGCACTACGCCCACCACCTGGCGGGGGGAGCGAATCCGATCGGGGCCTGGGTCGCCGAGCGCGTGGAGCCGATCCACGAGGAGCCGCGGGGGCGCGTGGCCGCGGTGGACATGGGGACGAACTCGATCCGCCTTCTGGTGGCGGACCCGAAGGACGACGACGTGGTGGAGATCTCGCGGGACCTCGTGATCACGAGGCTGGGACAGGACGTGGACCGGACGAAGCGGCTCGATCCAGTCGCCCTCGACCGGACGATCCGGGTGCTGGAGCGGTACGCGCGGAGGGCGAGAGCCCTCCGCGCGTACCGCATCCGGGTCGGGGCCACGAGCGCGGTGCGGGACGCCTCGAACAGGGAGCGGCTCTTCGCGGAGGTGGCGCGGGTGGCCGGCGCGTCGGCCGAGGTCCTCACCGGGGAGCGTGAGGCCGAGCTCTCCTTCCTGGGGGCCACGGCCGACGCGCCGGCCCAACCTCCCTACCTCGTCTTCGACATCGGGGGCGGCAGCACAGAGTTCGCCTTCGGGACCGAGAGGCCGGAGGCATCCGTCTCGCTCCAACTGGGGAGCGTGCGCACCCACGAGCGGGTGAAGCCGGAGGATCTCCCGACCGCCGAGGAGCTGGCGGCGATGGACCGCGTGGTGGAGGAGGCGCTCGCCGAAGTGAGGGACGCGATCCCCTCGGGGGCGGCCACGCTGGTGGGGGTGGCCGGGACGACCACCACCGTGCAGGGGATCGCGCTGGGGCTCGACTCGTACGACCCCGAGGCGCTGCACGGCAGCGTGCTGTCCCTGGATCAGGCCGAGCGCGTCTCGGAGCGGCTCGCCTCGATGACTGTGGCCGAGCGGGCGGCGATCCCCGTGATGACCCGGGGCCGCGAGGACGTGATCGTGGCCGGCTCCCGCATCCTCCTCGGCATCCTCCGGACGTTCGGCTTCGACGACTGCCTCGTCTCCGAGCGCGACATCCTCGACGGTCTGGCGATCGAGATGGTTCGCTCGCGGAACGGCGACCCCACCCGCTAACCTCTCTCCCGATGAGCAAGCGATCGAGGCAGCGCCAGCTCCAGAAGCTCGCTGAGCGACGCGCCGAGGAGCGCCGCCGGAGGCGTCGCAGGCGGATCGCGGCGGGGGTCGTGGGGGGCGCGATCGCGCTCGGCGGCCTCACCGTGGGTGCTCTCGCGCTGTTCGGTGGGGAGGAGCCGCGGGAGGAGCCCGTGGCCGGCCCCACGCCGACCCCGACCCAGGAGGAGACGATGACCGAGCCGACCGTGGCCTGCGGGGGCGAGGTCCCCGAGGCCGCCGACCAGAGGAAGCCGACCTACGAGCAGGCCCCGGAGATGCAGCTCCAGGACGGCGCCGACTACCGGGCGGTGCTGAAGACCTCCTGCGGGCGGATCGAGATCGACCTGTTCGAGGGCCAGACCCCGATCAGCGTGAACAACTTCGTGTTCCTCGCTCGAGAGGGGTTCTACGACGGCACGGTCTTCCATCGGGTGATCGCCGACTTCATGAACCAGGGCGGCGATCCCGAGGGGACGGGCATGGGGGGCCCGGGCTATGAGTTCGAGGACGAGATCGTGGCCGACCTGACCTTCGATCGTCCGGGGCTGCTGGCGATGGCCAACGCCGGCCCGGGGACGAACGGCAGCCAGTTCTTCATCACAGCCGCCCCCACGCCGCACCTCGACGGGGCGCACACGATCTTCGGCGAGGTCACGGGCGGCATGGACGTGGTGAACCAGATCAACGGGCTCCCCACCGACCCCAGCGACAAGCCCGTCGACACCGTCTACATCGAGTCGATCGAGATCCGCGAAGCGTGAGGTGGCGCGCCTCGCGGTGATCGGGGGCGGGGTCGCGGGCCTCGCCGCGGCCCGCGCCGGCGTCCGGGCGGGATGGGACGTTATCCTTCTGGAGGCCTCCCAGCGCCTGGGGGGCAAGGTGCTCACCGAGGAGGTCGACGGGGTGCCCTGGGAGTGGGGGCCCGACGCGATCGTGGCCACGAAGCCCCGGGGCGAGGACCTCCTCGAGGAGCTCGGGCTGCTCGAGGACGCGGTGCCGCCGGCAACCGGCCGCGCGTACCTGCTGGTCGGAGGCGAGCTGCGGCCGATCCCGCCCGGCCTGGCCATGGGGTTCCCTAAGGGGCCGGGGGCGCTGATGGAGGCGGCCCGCTCGGGGATCCTGACGCGGGCCGAGGCCCTGCGGGGCGCGGTGGAGGGCGCGATGCCGGGCCGTCCGAGGGGCAGCGTCGCGGAGGTGGCGCGGGCCAGGCTGGGCCGGGGCGTGGCCGAGAAGCTCACCCTGCCGCTGGTGTCGGCGGTCTTCGGGACCGCCGACCAGGATCTAAAGGCGGCGATCCCCGAGATGGCGGAGGCGCGGAGCCTCACGGCCGGGGCGGCGCGACGGCCTTCGGTGCGGTTCCTGGGGCTGCGCGGCGGGATGGGGCGGCTGGCCGAGGCGCTGGTCGAAGAGGGGGTCGAGGTCCGGACCGGCGTCCGCGCGGAGGCGATCGAGGGTTCGGCGGGCGCCTACGTGGTGCGCGCCGACGGCGCCGGCGTGGAGGCCGATGCCGTCGTGGTGGCCGTGCCGGCGCCGTCGGCGCGCCCCCTCCTCCCCTCGCTCCCGGAAGGCCTCGGCGACTACACGTCCTCGGCCGTGATCCACCTCCGCTACCCGGAGGGGGCGCTGGGTCGGCCGCTCGACGCCGCGGGGTACGTCGTCGCGGACCCGGGGATCGTGCAGGCCTGCTCCTGGGTCTCGTCGAAGTGGCCTCACCTGCGGGAGTCGGGGCCCCACCTGCGGGCCGTCGTGGTGGACCCGGAGGCCGAGGACGACGAGGCCCTGGCCGCGGCCGTCGTGGAGGAGGTGGGCCGCGTGATGGAGGCCGGAGCCGATCCGCACGTGGTCCGCGTCCGCCGGTGGCCCGTCGCCCTCCCCCGGTACGCTCCGGGGCATCTGGAGACCGTCCGGAGGACCCGAGAAGCCCTGCCGCCCAGCATCCAGCTCGCGGGAGCTTCCTTCGACGGCGTGGGCGTCCCGGACTGCGTGGCCGGCGGGGAGGAGGCGTTCCGGAGGATCGCCTCTCTGTGGGAGACGACGCCCGGTGCGGGGTAGGACCCCACGGTGAGCTTCCTCATCGTGAGCAACCCGGAGGCCGGGTCTGCCGAGGAGGGCATGGCCGATCGCGCCCTGCACCTGCTCCCCGACGCCGAGGCCTTCCACCTGGAGCCGGATGCCGACCTGGGTCGGGCGGTGGACGAGGCCGTGCGGGACGATCGCGTGGTGGTGGCGGCGGGCGGGGACGGCACCGTCAGCGCCTGCGTTCAGCACCTCGTCGGCCGAGGGACGCTCGGCGTGCTGCCCGCCGGCACGCGCAACCACCTGGCCCGGGACCTCGACCTGAACGACGAGGAGGCCGCGCTGGCCGCGCTGAAGGAGCGCAGGACCTCGCGGGTGGACCTGGGCCGGCTCGACGACCGCCACTTCATCAACAACGTCGCCCTCGGACTGTATCCGCAGCTCGTGGAGAAGCGGGAGCGTGACGAGGAGCGGATCGGCCGATGGCCGGCGATGCTGCGAGCCGCGTCCCGGGTGCTTCGCGAGGGGGAGCCCGTGGTGGGGACGATCGCCGCCGACGGCGATGCGCGGAAGGTCGGTGCGTGGATGGTGTTCGTGGGCAACAATCGGTTCCTGACGACCCCCGGCCGGATCGGGCGGAGGGAGCGCCTGGACGAGGGCGTGCTGGACCTCCGGCTGCTCCTCGTGGGGACCCGGGCCCGTCTCGCCTACAGCGTGGTTCGGGGTCGCACCTGGGGCCCTCGGAGGGTCGTGCGCCGCGAGGCCCGGCGCGTCGAGCTGCGCCTCCTGCAGGAGGGCGCGTTGGCCGTGGACGGCGAGGTGGAGGAGCCGGTGCGGAGGGCCGAGATCGAGATCGTGCCGCGAGCTCTGACGCTGGTGGTGCCCTGATGGAGACGAGGGCGTTCGGGGGGACGGGGCTCGAGCTGCCCGTGATCGGCTTCGGGACCTGGAACGTGTTCGACGTGGGTCCTCAGGGGGAGGCGCGCGCGGCCGAGGTCGTGGCGGCGGGGCTGGCGGCCGGCGTGCGCGTGTTCGACTCCTCGCCGATGTACGGGCGGGCCGAGGAGGTGCTGGGCCGGGCGCTGGGGGACCGGCGGGGCGATGCGGTGATCGCCACGAAGATCTGGACCCCGTCGCTCGAGGAGGGACAGCGGCAGTTCGCGAGTCAGCTCGACTTCTACGAGGGCCGCGTGGAGCTGCTCCAGGTCCACAACCTCGTGGCGTGGGAGCAGCACCTGGGCTGGATGGAGCGGGAGCGGGACCAGGGGCGGATCGGGCACCTGGGGGCGACCCACTACAGCCCGCGGGCCTACGACGAGCTGGAGACGGTGATGCGGTCGGGGCGGATCTCCTTCGTGCAGATCCCGCTGAGCCCGTGGGAGCGGGAGGCTGAGGAGCGGATCCTGCCGCTGGCCGAGGAGCTCGGGCTCGGGGTGATCGTGATGCGGCCGCGGGGGTCGGGGAAGGCGGGGCGGGGGCCGGATCCCGAGGAGCTGGCGCCGCTCCGGGAGCTGGGGATCGAGACCTGGGCCCAGGCCCTGCTGAAGTGGGTGCTGTCGGACCCGCGGGTGCACCTGCCGATCCCGGCCACCTCGAGCCCCGACCACGCCCGGGAGAACGCGGCGGCCGGCGAGCCGCCCTTCCTCG
>DASUTW010000276.1:0-5070 GCA_036374395.1 Actinomycetota bacterium | reverse complement strand
GGCGATCGTGTCGTCGAACGTGGACCTCCCGATCGACTACTGCGACGGAGGAAGCGACCCCACGACGATCCGCGTCCCGGCCGGGCGCTTCAGGCTGTCGGTGGGCCCCGCCGGCGACAACGCCGGGCTCACGGGCGACCTCGACATCACCGACGACGTCGTGATCCGCGGGGCGGGGATGGGACGGACCATCATCGACGCGAACGGCCTGGATCGCGTCTTCGACGTGGATACGGGGTTCGCCGGGATCCTCGTCGTCCTCCGCGACCTCACGATCACGGGCGGCTCCGTCACCGGCACCTCGGGCGGAGGGATCTGGAACAACGGCATCCTCGTGCTGAAGAACGTCGAGGTACGGGGCAACGAGTCGCTGGACGCGGTGACGGGAGGAGGCGGTGGGATCTGGAACTACGACACGGGGATCCTCTCCGTCGTCGAGAGCCGCATCGTGGGCAATCGGACCACCGGCTCCGGCACCGGAGGGGGCCTACGGAACCGTGGAACCGCGTCGGTGTTCGACACCCTGATCAAGGGGAACCGGAGCCGGGACGGGGGCGGCATCATGAGCTTCCCGACGCCGGCGACGCTCACGGTGCGGGACAGCGCGCTCGTCGGCAACATCGCCTTCGACGGGGACGGCGGCGGGTTCAACAACAACAACGGGGCCACCGCCACGTTCGAGAACGTGACCGTGAGCAAGAATCGAGCGGCGCGGTTCGGGGGCGGCATCTACCACTTCAGCGGCTCGTCCTCCTTCTCGCACCTCACGGTGGCGGACAACCGGGCCGATTTCGACGGCAACGCGGTGGGTGACGGCGGCGGCCTCGCCGTCTCCATCGGGACCGTGGAGCTGCGAGCCTCCGCGTTCGCCCGCAACAAGGTGGGCAGCGGCGCCGCCGCGTCCGACTGCTCCGGAGGGGCCCAGATCCAGACGCTCGGGGGGAACATCGAGCGAGGCCCCAACGAGTGCAACCTCCTCCCCCTGTCGGGGGACGTCCTCGCCAACCCGAAGCTCGGGAAGCTGCGCAACCTCGGCGGCCCCACGCCGACCCACGCGCTGGCCCAGAAGAGCAAGGCGCGCGGTCTCGTGTCCGCCTCCGACTGCGCCCCGACGGACCAGCGCGGCGTCCCGCGCAGGGGCCGCTGCGACGCGGGAGCCTACGAGCTCGCGGCCTGCGCGGGAGTCGTGGTCAACCGGGTCGGCACGAAGGGGCGCGACGTGCTCCGGGGGACGCGGGGCCCCGATGGGTTCCTCGCGCTCGCGGGCAACGACGTCGTCCGGGGACGGGGCGGCGGCGACGCCATGTGCCTCGGGGGGGGCCGGGACAGGGCGTTCGGCGGGGCCGGGAACGATGTTCTTCGGGGGCACGGTGGCAACGACGTGCTCAAGGGGCAGGCCGGGAACGACGCGCTGATCGGCGGTCCTGGACGGGACCGCTGCGTCCAGGGGTCGGGCACCGGGAGGCTTCGCGGCTGCGAGCGGTAGGCGGTCGCCCACCGCCCTCCGCCGCCGGATAGGATGCGGTGACCGCATCCCGAAGGAGGCCGCCGTGAAGGCTCACATCTGGCTTCGCAAGAAGGACGGCATGTCCGACGAGGAGTTCAAGGACCACTGGCTGACGAAGCACGCCCCGATCGCCGGCGACGGCTACGAGCACCTGACCGGCTACACGGTGGCCCTCGTCACCAGGGTCCCCGAGGGACAGGAGAGGCCGTACGACGGCGTGGCGATCCTCGAGTGGGCGGACCGCGACGGGTTCAAGGCCGACATAGCGAGCCCGGTGGCCAAGGAGAGCACCGACGACCTGGCCAACTTCACCGCCTCCTTCGGTCTCCTCTTCATCGAGGAGTACACGGTCAAGTAGTGCGGTACCTCGAGCTTCGCCGGCACGCCGACAACGAGGGCGACGCCCTCACCGAGGCGGGGAAGGCCACGGCCGAGCGCGTGGGCCGCTCGATGGAGGGTCCCTTCGACGGGGTGTTCACCTCGCCCGCGAAGCGCGCCGCCACGACCGCCGCCTGGTTCCTCCGCGGGATGGGCCAGCAGCTCCCCCAGCTCCACGGCGTCACCGAGGGGCTCACGTCCCCCGAGGAGAAGCGCTGGCGGGAGGCCGGGGAGCGCACCGGGACCTGGAAGGTGGACGATATCGAGCGGGAGGACCCCGAGCTGCTGCGCGGCGAGCTGCCCAGGCTGGCCGACGCCATCCTCCAGATGTTCGCAGCGATCCAGGACGGGCAGCGGGCGCTCGTGGTGGGACACAGCCCATTCCTCGAGGCCGCCGTCTACGCGCTGACTGGGGTGGTGCCGGAGCCCCTGGGGAAGTGCGAGGGCATCCTGCTCGCCCACGACGGCGAGCGCGTCACCGTGGAGGGCGACCTCCGGCTCCCGGGCTGAGCGCGATCTCCTACGATGGGGCGAGGAGGTGATGCCGATGCGTCGCTACCTGGTCGTCGCCAACCAGACGCTCGGCGGTGCGCACCTGGTCCGGCGTCTGCGAGCCGCCGCGGCCCGGGGGCCCTGCTCGTTCTTCTTCCTCGTTCCGGCCACTCCGCCCCAGGATCACGCCACTTGGACCGAGGGCGAGGCGGAGGCGCTGGCCGGTGAGCGGCTGGCCCGGGCGCTGATCCGGGCCCGGGAGCTCGGCGTGGAGGTGGACGGAGACGTGGGCGACCCCGACCCCGTCCAGGCGATCGCCGACGCGATGATCGACGACAGGTACGACGAGATCATCGTGTCCACGCTGCCACCAGGGATCTCGCGCTGGCTCAAGCTCGACCTGCCGCACCGCGTGGAGCGACGGTTCGACGTGCCCGTGACCCACGTGGTCGGCGAGCCCGAGCCGGCGCGGGGCTAGAGCTCCAGGAGGGATTCGAGGCCGACCGTCAGGCCCGGACGGCGAGCGACCTCCTTGATCGCCAGCACCACCCCGGGCATGAACGACGAGCGGTCGGTCGAGTCGTGCCGGATCGAGAGGGTCTGCCCCCGTCCGCCGAAGAGGACCTCCTGATGGGCGACGAGGCCCGGGAGTCGCACGCTGTGGACCGGGATGCCGTCGACGGATCCGCCGCGGACGCCCTCGATCGTCTCAGCATCGGGGCCCTTCCACGCCTCGCCGCGCGCGTCGGCGATCCGCCGGGCCGTGGCGGCCGCGGTGCCCGACGGCGCGTCGACCTTGGCGTCGTGATGGAGCTCGATGATCTCGGCCGCCGGGAAGTGCCGCGCCGCCTCCTCGGCCAGTCGCTGCGCCACCACAGCGCCGATCGAGAAGTTCGGCGCCACGACGACGTTCGCGTCCGAGTCCTTCAGCCACTCCCGGATCGTGGCCTGCTCGTCGGGCCCCACGCCCGTGGTCCCCACCACCATGTGGATCCCGTGGGTGCATCCGAAGCGGACGTCGTCCATCACGACGTCGGGCGTGGTGAAGTCCACCGCGACCTCGGCGTCGGCCTGCACGAGGGCCTCGAGCTGCGCGGAGACCCTGCCCTCCGCCCGGGGGTGCCCCACCGCGACGGCGAGGTCCTCGCCGGCCCGCGACGGATGGACCGCCGCGACGAGCGAGAGCTCCGGATCGTCGACCACGGCCCGGCTGGTCATCGCCCCCATCTTGCCGCAGGCCCCGATCACGCCCACCCGGATCACGTCAGCACCTCCCGGAGGGCGTCCTTGCCCAGCGGCCCGATGACGGCCAGCGAGGGCTCGCGCCCGAGCACGTCGGCGGCCACGTCCCTGGCGTCCTCGGCCGTCACGGTATCGATCCGCTCGATCACCTCGTCCACGGTGAGGATCTCCCCGTGCGCCACCTCCGACTTCCCCAGGCGGTTCATCCGCGAGGAGGTGTCCTCCTGGGAGAGGACGAGCCCGCCCTTCATGTGGCCTTTGGCCCGCTCCAGCTCGTCCGGCCCCAGCCCCTTCTCGGCCAGGTCCTCGATCTGGCCCCGGATCACCCGCAGGACCTCCGTGGCCCTGACCGGGGTCGTCCCAGCGTAGACGCAGAAGAGCCCGGTCTCCGCGTACATCGCGTGGTACGAGTAGACGGAGTAGGCCAGGCCCCGCTTCTCGCGCACCTCCTGGAACAGCCGGGACGACATCCCCTCCCCCAGCGCGTTGTTCACGACGCCGAAGGCGAAGCGGCGGGGGTCGCGGCGGGCCAGGCCCGCGGTGCCGTAGGCGATGTGCGCCTGCTCGGTCCTGCGCCGGCGAACCTCCCAGCTGCCGGAGGGCCGGGGAGGGGTCCCGCCGTCGCGGACGGTCGAGCGCCGCCCCGAGACGGGTGCGCCCGTCTCCACGAGCGACTCGATGAGCCCGGTCAGCGCCTCGTGCTCCACGTTCCCCGCCGCGACGAACACGAGGTTGCCGGGGACGTAGTGGCGCTTCCAGAACCTGCGGATCTGGTCGCGCCCCATCCCCTCGATCGTCTCCCGGGTGCCCAGGATCGCGCGCCCCAGCGGGTGGCCGCCCCACAGGGTCCGGGCGAAGTCGTCGTGGACGAGCTGATCGGGGGCGTCCTCGGTCATATGGATCTCCTCGAGGATCACCTGCCGCTCGGCCTCCACGTCGCGCGAGCGCAGGAGCGAGCGCTCGATCATGTCGGTGAGATGGTCCACCGCCATCGGGAGGTCCTTGTCCAGCACCCGTGCGTAGAACACCGTCTGCTCCCGCCCGGTGAAGGCGTTGAGTTCTCCCCCCACCGCGTCGAAGGCCTCGGCGATGTCCCGGGCCGAGCGCGCCTTGGTCCCCTTGAAGAGGAGGTGCTCCAGGAAGTGCGAGGCCCCGGCGGTGCGGGCCGGCTCGTCGCGCGAACCCACCGGGACCCAGACGCCGAGCGTGACCGACCGGACCCCGGGCATCCGCTCGGTGATGACCCGGAGCCCGGACGCGTACTCGGTGCGGCCGATCACCTGGGTGGGCTACTCCCCGCGGTCGCCCTCGGGGCGGCGGCGGCGGCGCCTGCGGCGCTCGCCGCCGCCGCCCCCACCACGCTCGCCGCGCTCCTCACGCGGACGCTCCTCCCGCGGGCGGTCGTCGCGTCGGCCTTCGTCGGCCGAGGCCTCCTCCGAGCCGCCCTCCTC
>DASUTW010000275.1:0-5686 GCA_036374395.1 Actinomycetota bacterium | reverse complement strand
CGATCGCGGACGGCCGCGAGGGCCGCCTTGATCGTCCCCTGCGTGGATCCCCAGCCGACGACGAGCAGCTCCGCGTCGCCATCGGGATCGTCGACCTCGAGCGGCGGCAGCGAGTCGGCGACGTTCTTCACCTTCTGCAGCCGCAGGTGCGTGGCGCGCTCGTGGTTCTCGGGGTCGTAGGAGATGTTCCCGGTGGAGTCGGCCACCTTCTCCAGCCCCCCGATGCGGTGCTCGAGGCCGGGCGTCCCGGGGACGGCCCAGGGCCTCGCGAGCTTCTCGTCGCGCAGGTACGGCATGAATCCCTCGTCGTGGTTCGCCTCGGTGGCGAACCTCGGGTCGATCTGCGGGAGGGTGTCGGGGTCGGGGATCAGCCACGGCTCCGAGGAGTTCCCCAGGAACGTGTCCGAGAGCAGGATCACCGGCGTCCGGTACTCGACCGCGATGCGCACGGCCTCGAAGGCGGCGTCGAAGCACTGGGCCGGCGAGTAGGCCGCCACGATGGGGAGGGGCGACTCTCCGTGCCGCCCGTACATCGCGAGCATCAGGTCGGCGGCTTCGGTCTTCGTGGGCATCCCGGTGGCGGGGCCCGCCCGCTGGACGTCGACGATCACCATGGGCAGCTCCAGCGTGACGGCCAGCGAGATCGTCTCGGCCTTGAGGTCGAGCCCGGGACCGCTCGTGCCGGTGACGCCGAGGTGCCCCGCGAACGCCGCGCCGAGCGCCATGTTCGCGGCCGCGATCTCGTCCTCGGCCTGGAACGTGCGCACCCCGAAGTTCTTGTGGCGGGAGAGCTCGTGGAGCAGTTCGGAGGCGGGGGTGATCGGGTAGCCCGCGTAGAACATCGGGAGACCGCTCTTGACGCTGGCCGCGATCAGGCCCCAGGCCAGGGCGACCGTGCCGTTCGTGTTGCGGTAGATCCCGGGCTCCGCGGGCGCCCGCTCGATCGTGTAAGAGGTCGCGAACAGCTCCGCGGTCTCGCCGAAGTTGTAGCCGGCCCTGAACGCCGCCAGGTTCGCGTCGCGGATCGCGGGCCGCTTGGCGAACTTCTCCTCGATCCAGCCGATCGTGATCTCGGTGGGACGCCCGTAGAGCCACGAGACGAGGCCCAGGGCGAAGAAGTTCTTGGCCCGCTCCCCCTCCTTCTTCGTGACCTCGAGCCCCTTCACGGCCTCCAGGGTCATGTCGGTCATCTTCACGGGGAAGACCTGGTAGTCGGCGAGCGAGCCGTCCTCGAGCGGGTTCGTCTCGTAGCCTGCCTTCTCGAGGTTGCGGTCCACGAAAGCGTTCTCGTTGGCGATGATCGTCCCGCCGGCCTGGAGGTCGCCGATATTGGCCTTCAGGGCCGCGGGGTTCATCGCCACGAGGACGTTCGGGTGATCCCCGGGCGTGAGGATGTCGTGTGACGAGAAGTGGATCTGGAAGGCCGAGACCCCGTGAAGGGTGCCGGCCGGGGCGCGGATCTCCGCGGGGAAGTCCGGGAGGGTGGCCAGGTCGTTCCCGATCACGGCGGTCGCGTTCGTGAAGCGGTCCCCGGTGAGCTGCATGCCGTCGCCCGAGTCACCGGCGAACCGGACGACCACGTCTTCCTTCCGCTCGACCTGCTTCGTCATCGCATCGTGTCGGCGCCGACCGGCCGCCTCTCCTCTCGGATCGGGCTCGTCTCCGATGTTACCGCGTGGGCGAACGCGTGGTCGGTCGTCCCGAAGCGGCCTCGGTCACCGACGGTACGCCCACAGCTCGCGGCCGCGGGTGCCGTCGTCCGCCGAGAAGAGCACGTGCGACTTCGTCGAGTAGAGGCCGAACGGGTTGGAGCCGGTGGGACCGGGCCAGATGTCCCGGGTCGGCTTCGTCCCCTTCCGCGTGCCGCCCGTCCTCCAGAGCTCCTGCCCCGTGGCCGACGTGGCCGCGAAGACCAGCCGCTTCCTCCCCGCCACCACGAAGTACCTCGGGATGCTCGAGTCGGGCCCCGGATAGATGTCCTTGACCAGCTTCGTGCCCCGGCGGGTGCCGTCGGTCCGCCACAGCTCCGATCCACGGCTCCCGTCGGACATCGTCTGGTACAGGATCCCTCGGAAGACGAAGCCGTAGTCGGGGCTGCTCGAGGTCATCCCCGGCGCGACGTCCTTCAGGATCTTCGTCCCCTTCCGCGTGCCGTCCGAGCGCCAGGGCTCGAAGCCCCGAGTACCGTCGTTCGCCTCGAAGATCAGGCGACCTCCCACCATGAAGAAGTCCTCGGGGGAGCTGCCGTCCGGGCCCGGCCTGATGTCCTTGACCATCCTCGTGCCCTTGGGCCTGCCGTTCGTGCGCCACAGCTCCCGACCTCGGGTGCCGTCGTTGGCCTGGAAGTAGGCGACCCTCCTGAAGGCGGTGATGAAGTTCGGGAGGCTCGAGTCCCCCGCCGGCCAGATGTTCTTGACCAGCTTCGTGCCCCGGCGGGTCCCGTCCGACCTCCACAGCTCTCGGCCTCGGGTGCCGTCGTTGGCCACGAACAGGAGGTGCTTCCCGAACCGCGTCAGCTCCCCCGGCGAGCCGTCGTCCGCGCCCGGCCAGATGTTCTTGACCAGCTTCGTGCCCCGGCGGGTCCCGTCCGACCTCCACAGCTCGCGGCCCCGCGTCCCGTCGTCGGCGGCGAAGAACAGCGTTCCGCCCACGCCAACCAGATCGATCGGCCCCATGGCGGGGAAGGCGGATCCCCCTGGGTTGATGTCCTTCACCAGCCGCGTACCCGTCGGCCTCCCGTTCGTCCTCCAGAGCTCCAATCCGTGGACGCCATCGTCCGCCACGAACAAGACCCGCTTCCCCATGCGGGCCAGGGACCGTGGAGCCGATCCGCCCGCGCCGGGCCAGATGTCCTTCACGCGCTTCGTGCGCCTCCGGGTCCCGTCGGTCCTCCAGAGCTCGCGGCCGCGGACGCCGTCGTCCGCCGAGAAGAGCGTGCGATCCCCCAGGGAGACGAAGCCGCCGGGGTTGGAGTCGCCTCCCGGATGGATGTCCTTGACGAGCCGGACGCGCGGAGCGGCGCCCGCGACGCCGGGGACGAGCGTGGGTCCGACGAGGGCGAGGACGACGAGCAAGGTGCGGATGGTGTGCCTGGGCACGGTGAGCCTCCCTCTCGCTTGGAACGCCGACCGGAGGGCCGCATCGTACGGCATCGGGCCCCGGAAGGCTAGGGGTCGATGCCGAGCCTGCTCCGGACCCGCCGGGCGCCCTCGACCACCACGCGGAGCTTGTCCTTCGCCTCCTCGACCGTCCGGGTCTTCAGGCCGCAGTCGGGATCGACGTAGACGCGCCCCGGGGGGATCACCTCGAGGGTCCGCTCGATCCCCTTCACGACCTCGTCCACGGTCTCGATCCGGTGCGAGTGGACGTCCACCACGCCCAGCCCGATCGACTTCGTGAACGGGTGCTCCGCGAAGCGATCCAGCAGGTCGAAGTCCGAGTTGGTCAGCTCCAGGTCGATCTGGTCCACGGGCAGGTCGAGCATCCGCGGGTAGGCGTTGTGGAAGTCGCCGTAGCAGATGTGGGTGATCGTGTGCACCGAGAGCGGCTCGGTCACCACGCCGAGCGCCTCGATGGCCAGGTCGAGCTCGTCCATCCGCGTGGAGACCGCCGGCTCGTCGATCTGGATGTATTCGGCCCCCGCCTCCTGCAGCGCCACGGCCTCGTCCCTGATCGCCTCGGCCAGCGCCAGCACCGCGTCGCGCCTCGTGTCGTAGTGCTCGTCGAACGACCAGTCCCGGATCGTGTAGGGCCCGGTCAGCATGCCCTTCACCGGGCGGTCGGTGAGCGAGCTCGCGTACGACCACCACTCCACGGTGATGGGGTGCGTTCGCCGGATCGGGCCCGTGATGATCGGCTTCCGGTAGTAGCGGTTGCCGTAGGAGCGGACGAGCCCGCCCCGGGAGAACCCCTCGAGCTCCTCGGCGAAGAAAGCCACCATGTCGCCGCGGTACTGCTCGCCGTCCACGACCACGTCGATCCCGATCTCGTTCTGGAACTCCACCCACTCGCGGGTGGCGCGGCGCTCGAGATCCCGCAGCTCCTCCCGGGAGATCTCGCCCCGGGCGAACGCCGAGCGGGCCCGGAGGAGGTAGTCGGGCTTGGGGAGGCTCCCCACCTGGGTCGTCAGCAGCACGTCGCTCATCGGTCCCCCCTGAACCGTCGGGCCGCCTCGGCCAGCAGCGCGCACTTCCGCTGCGCGGCCTCGCGCGGCAGATACTCCAGCCCCGCGGAGGGGCTCAGCCAGAGCCGCTCGGGATCGACCGTCGCGGCCAGACCCTCGATCCGCCGGGCCAGGTCGTCGGGGTCCTCCAGCCGAGTGTTGCGAGAGTCCACGATCCCCGCCTGGAGGATCCGGTCCGCGGGGAACTCGTGGACCGCCTCCAGGTTCCCCGGTCCGGCCACGAGGTCGAGGCCGAACGCGTCGAAGGGAAGGTCGAAGAAGGCGGGGCCGTGCTCGGCGACGTCGCCGAAGAACGTCTGGAGGACGGTCGTCGCGCCCACGCCCGCGGTCAGGCGATCGGCGACGTCGCCGAGCACGGCCAGGTCCCCGGGCCTCGACCCGGGGATCCGGGCCAGCGCCGGCTCGTCGAACGCGATCACCTCGCACCCGGCCTCGGCCAGCTCCCGCGCCTCCTCGTTCAGCGCCGCCGCCAGGTCCTCCACGAGCCTCCTCAGATGCCCGTAGTGCTCGTCCACGCTGAGCGCGGCCAGCGTGTACGGGCCGATCAGCGCCTGCTTGACGGGGACGGGGCTGTGGTCCCGGGCGAAGAGGAACTCGTCGAGCACGATACGGCCCCTCCTCGCCACCTCGGCCTTGACCACCGGCTGGCGGAAGTAGGTGTTGGTGTCGAAGTAGCGGAGGAGTCCCGTCGTGCCGAACCCCTCCAGCCCCTCGGCGAACCGGGTCTGGGCGTCGTCCCAGCGGACCTGCCCGTCGGTGACGAGCTCGATCCCGGCTCGCGCCTGCTCCTCGATCACCTCGCGGACGAGATCGTCCTGGGCGGCCCGCACGTCGACCACCGAGGCGTCGCCCCGATCGAGCGCGTGCAGGGTCCTGCGGAGGGTGAACTCCTCTCCCTCGTGCGGCGGTTTCGGGTACGACCCGACCACCGTGACGCGCGCGGCCATGCGTGCTCCTTCCACGTCATGGAGGGTTCGGCAAGCAGAGGGACCGTTGGTTGCCCCGTCCCGGCCTCCGCCGATCGGGACCGCATCCCCGCGCGAGCGCGGGATGGCACCTTGGGGGTCCTCCCAGGTTGCCGAGCTCCGGCATCCGCCGGAACCCTCCTGATGCTGGGCGCAACCCTAGCACAGAGGTCTCCGCTCGGTAAGGAGTGATTTCCCGCCTAGTTGAAGGAGTGGCCGCAGGCGCAGGTGCCCTGGGCGGCGGGGTTGTCGATCGTGAAGCCCGTGGCCTCGAGGGAGTCCACGAAGTCGACCTTCGCCCCCTGGAGGTACGGGGCGCTCATCCGGTCCACGGCCACGCGGACGCCGTACTGCTCGGCGATCTGGTCCGAGTCGGTGAGCTCGTCGTCCAGGTACATCGAGTACCGGAGCCCCGAGCACCCGCCGGGCTGGACCGCCACGCGCAGAGCCGCCTCGGCGCCCTCCTGGTCCAGGAGCTCCCTGACCTTCTGCGCCGCCGCTTCCGTGAGCTCGATCGACATGACCTGACGATTATACC
>DASUTW010000274.1:0-8269 GCA_036374395.1 Actinomycetota bacterium | reverse complement strand
CGTGGGCGGGGTCGATCACGTCGATGTCTAAGGACCAGAAGACGTGATCGACCCCGCCCACGCGCTCCAGGACCCGTTCGACCGTGCCGGTCACCCCCTGCTCGTGCACCTCGACCGCCGGGATCTGCAGCAGGCCGATCTTCTCCACGAACGCCGCGGAGCTGGGGAAGTTGAAGGTCCGCGTCCCGACCTGGACGCAGTGCCCGGCCGCCACGCGCTCGAGCTCCAGGCTCCGCCGCATCCCGCTGGAGTGACTGAACCGCCCCTGCCTCCGGTTCTCGTCGAGCAGGTCGAAGTGCGCGTCGAAGTGTATGACGCCGACCGATCCCTCCACCGCGTCGTGGAGCCCCCGCACCGAGGGGAAGAAGAGCGAGTCCTCGCCCCCCACGACGATCGGCACGCGGCTCGCTGTGACGGATCCCGTCACGGCATCCGACACCGCGTCGATCGTGGCCATCAGGTCGTGCGGCACGACGTCCACGTCGCCTCGGTCGGCCACCTCGGGGACGGGCAGGTCCTCGCCGGGGTCCACCGCCCGGACCAGCCCCTCCTCCTCGCGCATCGCCATCCAAGACAGCGCGCGGCGGACCCGGTCGGGCCCGTTCCGGGCGCCCGGCCAGCCAAGCGTGGCCCCGCCGTCGAACGGGACGCCCCAGAGGTCGAAAACGCGGAGCTCGCTCACGCCGCCTCCGGCGCCGGCGAGGCGCCCACCACCCACGACGCCAGCCACGTCGTGATGGGGACGCTGGCCACGAGCCCGATGCTTCCCACGAGCGTTCGGACGATCTCCGTGGCCACGACCTCGCTGTTCGCCACGGTCCCCAGCGACTGCTCGGAGAGGACGAAGAGCAGCAGGAGGGGCATCGAGGCTCCCGCGTAGGCGAGCAGCAGCGTGTTCACCGTGGAGGCGACGTGGTCGCGTCCCACCCGCATCCCGGATCGGAACAGGCCTCGCTTCCCGAGGCGAGGGTTCGCGCCGTGGAGCTCCCAGACCGTCGATGCTTGGGTCACCGTCATGTCGTCGATCGCTCCGAGCGCGCCGATCACCACCCCGCCGAGGATCAGTCCCGCCAGGTCGATCTCGGCCGCGCCCACCTGCACGATCGTGGCCTCCTCGGTGGCGAGGCCGCTGATGCGAGCGACCCCCACGAAGAGCTCGGCCAGCACGGTGGTCAGCGCCAAGCTCGCCACCGTCCCCAGCAGGGCCACCGTGGTCATCAAGGTGAAGCCGTGGGCCAGGTACAGGGCCAGGAACGCGATGGCCGAGGCGCCCACCACCGCCACGGCCAGCGGGCTCCGGCCGTCCAGGATCGAGGGGAGCACGAAGAGGATCAGCAGTACGACGCTGGCCCCCAGACCTGCCAGCGCCGCGATCCCGCGGAGTCCTCCGAGCACCGTCACGGCGAGCACGAACAGCCCGAAGAGGATCCAGAGCACGGGGCGACGCTGGCGGTCGGCGAACTGGTACCGAAAGCCCTCTTGCGCCTCGGGCGTGTGAGCCAGAACGATCTCCTCGCCGACCTCGAAGGCGGGCGTGGAGGGGGTGTCGGAGAGGCTGATGGTCACCGTCCGGCCCTCGTCGGGCCCCTGCAGGAGGCGGGCGCCGACCAGGCGGCAGCGAACCCCGCCCGCCTCCTCGGCGCCCGGGCAGGGACCGACCTCCACGCTTGTGATCGCGGCCCCGTAGACCTCGCTGGCGATCCCCAGCTCCCGGAGGTTCGCGTCGGGCTCGCCCCGGGGCCGGAGGGCGATGATCCCGAGGACGGTGGCCGCGGCGATCGCCGCGGCCACCGTCCCCAAGGTCACGCGGACCCTTCGGGGGATCCGCCCCTCGATCCTGTGCGCTACGACTCGTCCTTCCCCAGGGCCGACTCCACGACCTCGCGCGGAACGGCGGCGGACGATCGCAGGCCCTGCTTCACCGCGTCCACCGACCCCGACGCGACGGTCCCTGCGGTCTCGACCGCCGTCTCGATCGCGGCTTTCCCCACGATCATGACGTCCTGGCCGACCTTGCCGGCCGTCTCGACGGCGCCCTCCACGGCGCCGACCGCCGCGGTGGCCACGTCGCCGCCGACCTCCACTGCTCCCTGGATCGCGCCCCGGACGGCGTTCCTGGCCCCGGTGACCACGTCCCCGCCGACCTGGGCCACCGCCTCGATCGCACCGGATACGATCGCCCGGGCGCTCTCGGTGGCCTCGGCGCCGGCCTCCTTCGTGCCCCGGATCGCGCCGCGGACGGCGTCGGTCACGACGCCCAGCGCCGTGCCGGTGATCTCGCCCGCTTCCTTCAGGGTCTGTACCACGACGTCGGTGACGGTGGAGCGTAAGGCGTTGACGATGTCGCCCGCGCCCTTGACGACGCCGATCACGGCCTCCTTCGCGCGGTCGAAGACGTTGGCCACGACTGCACCTCCGATCGATTCGGTTGTCTGACTATAGTCCGGCGCGTTCCCCGCTCGCGATCAGGGCGAGACGTCCTCGCCGGGGACGATCGTCATCCCCTCGCGCGCGAGGACGAGGTCGCCGGGGCCCTCGCCCCACATCCCGCGGGCCTCGGCGAGCATCCGCTCGAGCTCGTCGTCGTCATGGTTGGGATCGTGGTGCGTCATGACCAAGCGCTCCACCTTCGTGATGAGGGCGAAGTCCACCACGTGCTCCAGAGCGGAGTGCCCCCACCCAAGGCGCTCGGTGTACTCCTCGGCCGTGTACTGCGCGTCGTGCATCAGCACGTCGGCGCCCTCGGCGAGGTCGTAGCCCGAGATCCACGAGGGCGGCACCCGCCTGAGGTCGGAGCCGAGCGCGGGCTCGTGGTCGGGCATGTACACGATGGAGCGCCCCTCCTCCTCGATCCGGTACCCGACCGTGGGCCCGGGGTGCTTCAGGGGGGCGGCGGAGATCGTCGCGCCGCCGATCTCCCAGGGCTCCTCGGGCACGTCGTGGAACATCACGCGGGAGGGGATGTCGCTCAGCTCGACGGGGAAGAGGGGCGGGGACAGGTACCGCTCCACGCGCGCGCGCAGGCTCTGAACGGGGGAGGGCGGGCCCCACAGATGGATCTCGATCTCGGGGATGTACAGGGGGGCGAAGAACCCAAGCCCCTCGAGGTGGTCGAGGTGCAGGTGGGTCAGCATGAGGTGGATCACGGGCGGACACGACTCCTCGAGCTCGAGGCCGAGGAGGCGGATGCCCGTTCCCGCGTCGAGCACGATGAGCGCGTCGCCTGCGGTCTGGACCTCGACGCATGAGGTGTTGCCCCCGTAGCGGACGGTCCCGGGTCCCGGAGCCGCCAGGGAGCCACGGCACCCTCGGATCGTGGCCCGCATCAGTCGGTGACCCAGAAGATTGCGACTGCGCCAACGATCTCGTCGGGGTGGGCCATGAGCGGGATCGCCGTGGAGGAGATCGTATGCTCCACCCCGTCCATCCCCGTGATCCGCAAGGACTTGTGCGCCGGGCGCTTCTCGACGAGGGCGATCGAGAGGGGGATCTGCTCCCTGGGGAGCGGCTCGCCCTCCAGCGTCCGCTGCCGGAAGATCGTTCCCCATTCCTCGGCCGAGAGCTCGCCCGTCTCAGCCCAGGTCTTCCCCAGGATCGCCTCTGCGGGCTCGTTGAAGTAGATCACCGTGCCCTCGGTATCCACGATGAACATGGGGGTGGACAGCTGCGAGGCGAGATCCCGGGCCAGGATCAGAGCGACCTGCCGTGCTGGGCGTGCCATTGCGGGGAGCCTAGCGAGGGATCGGGTCCCGCTCAACCCCCCGCGGGTATCCTCGGCCCATGCGCGACGAGGTGCGCCTGACGAGATACAGTCACGGCGCCGGGTGAGCGTGCAAGCTCGGTCCCTCGGACCTGTCCCAGGTGCTGGGGCAGCTCGGCCCAACTGAATACCCGGCTGAGGTCGTCGTCTCCCAGGAGACGAGAGACGATGCGGCCGTCTACCGCCTGCCCGACGGCACGGGGCTCGTGCAGTCGGTGGACTTCTTCACGCCCATCGTGGACGGGGCCCGGGACTGGGGGCGGATCGCCGCGGCCAACGCCCTCTCGGACCTCTACGCGATGGGGGCCCGTCCCACCCTGGCGCTGAACCTCGTCGGGTGGCCGCGGGAGGAGCTGCCGCTCGACCTGCTGGCGGAGGTCCTGCGGGGGGGCGCCGAGATCGTGGCCCGGGCGGGCGCCGTCGTAGTGGGCGGGCACTCGATCGACGACCCGGAGCCGAAGTACGGGATGGCCGTCACGGGGTTCGTAGAGCTCGACCGCCTCGTCCGGAACAGCACGGCGCCGCCGGGCGCCACGCTCGTCCTGACGAAGCCGCTGGGCCTGGGGATCCTAACGACCGGGATCAAGCGCGAGCGGGCCACGGAGGAACAGGCGGCCGCGGCCGTCGAGACGATGACCACGCTGAACGACCGCGCGGCGGAGGCGATGGTCGAGACGGGGGCCTCGGCGGCCACCGACGTGACCGGGTTCGGTCTCCTGGGGCACCTCCACGAGATGCTCGCGGCCTCGTCGGTGGCCGCCGAGGTCGACGCGGCGTCGGTGCCCTTCCTGGCCGGCGCCCTCGAGCTCGCGGAGGAGGGGGTGGTCCCGGGCGGCACCCGGCGCAACGCGGCCTTCCTCGATCCCCTCGTGGACCGGGACCTCGACGAGCACGAGTGGCTGGCCCTCGTGGACGCACAGACGTCCGGCGGCCTGCTGATCGCCACGAGGAGCCCCGATGCCCTCACCGCCGCTCTCGAGGCGCGTGGCGTCGCGGGCGCCTCGATCGGGAGGGTCGTGGAAGGGGAGCCGGGCCGGATCGGCGTCCTGGGTCGCCCGACCGGACGGTGAATCCGACCCTGTTGCTAGGATTAGCGTCGTGACGATCGAGATCCCGCGGGACCGGTACGAGGAGGTGCTGGCCCACCTCCGCGCCGGCAGGCCCAACGAGGCGTGCGGCGTGCTTGCCGGCGTGGACGGCAAGGTGGCCGCCGTCTACCCGATGCGCAACGCGGAGGAAAGCCCGGTCGCCTACCGGTTCGACGAGCGGGAGCAGATCGAGGTCTTCCGTGAGGTCGAGGAGCGGGGCTGGGAGCTGCTGGCCTTCTTCCACTCGCACACCCACACCGAGGCCTACCCGTCGCCCACGGACGTCCGCCACGCGCACTGGGAGGGCTCGGACGGCGAGCCGCTCCCGGCGTATCCGGGAACCCGCTACGTCATCGTCTCGCTGATGGGGGAGGAGCCCGACGTCCGCGCGTTCGCCTTCGAGGGGGGAGCCCCGGTCGAGGAGGAGGTTCGGGTCGTATGACCGAGCCCCGGTTCACGGAGGAGCAGGTCCTGAGGTACGCGCGGCACATCTTCCTGCCCCAGCTCGGGGCCGAGGGGCAGGGGAGGCTCGCCGACGGCTCGGTGCTCGTGATCGGGGCCGGCGGCCTGGGGTCCCCGGTGGCCATGTACCTCGCCGCGGCGGGGGTAGGGCGGATCGGCCTCCTCGACTTCGACAAGGTCGACGTGACGAACCTCCAGCGGCAGCTCCTCCACGACACGGACGACGTGGGGCGCCCCAAGGTCGAGTCCGGGAGGGAGCGCCTGCTCGATCTCAACCCCACGATCGAGGTCGTGGCCCACGACACGCCGCTCACCTCGCAGAACGCGTTCCAGATCTTCGAGCCCTACGACGTGATCGTCGACGGGACCGACAACTTCCCGGTGCGGTACCTGGCGAACGACGCCTCGCAGATCCTGGGGAAGCCGCTCGTGTACGGGTCGATCTACCAGTTCGAGGGGCAGGCCAGCGTGTTCCTCCCCGGCCGGGAGCATCCCTGCTACCGATGCCTCTTCCCGGAGCCCCCGCCGCCCGGGACCGTGCCCTCGTGCGCCGAGGCCGGCGTGCTCGGCGTGCTGCCGGGGATCGTTGGGTCGATCCAGGCGACGGAGGCGATCAAGCTCGTCGCGGGGATCGGGGAGCCGCTCGCGGGACGGCTCCTGCTGCTCGACGCGCTCGCGATGGAGTTCCGAACGATGAACCTGCGGTGGGACCCCGCCTGCCCGGTCTGCGGTGAGGAGCCCTCGGTGACCGAGCTGATCGACTACGAGGCGTTCTGCGGCCTGACGCCGGGTGAGGCGCCGCCCGAGGCCGAGCGGGCGCCCGAGGTGGCCTCGTGATCAGCGTGAAGCTCCCCACCCTCCTCCGCGGCCACGCGGGGGGTCGGCCGGAGGTGCAGAGCGAGGGTGGGAGCCTCGGCGAGCTGCTGGAGAACCTGGAGCGGCGGTACCCGGGCCTGACGGACGGCCTCCGGGACGGCCGAGGTCTCCGGCGGCACGTCAACGTCTACGTCAACGGGGAGGACGTCCGGTACACGGGAGGCCTCGACACGTCGCTGGGCGAGGGCGACACGGTCATGATCCTTCCCGCCGTCGCCGGTGGCTGAGCCGACCCGTCAGCCCGTCTGCGCCCGATCGTCCATGTCCCGTGCGATCCTCTCGAGGCGCTCGCGAGGAGCCCTGCCGATGGTCAGTGCCCCCATGACGAGGTCCCCTCGCTGCCACAGGAGCGCCGTCGTTCGGGCGCCTCGGTACCGGCGATTGCTGGCGCTGACGAGGGCGACGGACTCCACCCCGAGGCGCGGGTCGGGCTCCGTCACGGTCGGCGCATCCGGGTCCCCTCTTCGGACGTCGCCCTCGAGCAGGGCGTAGGCGATCTGGGCGGAGCGCGCGTCCTCGAACCGGAGGGCCAAGACGGCCACGATGAGGAGGGGGTCGTTCCTCTGGAAGACCCGAGTTGCCCCCTCGGTCGCGGGGAGGCTCGCGAGCCGCACGAGCGTGTCGCCCACCACGAGCCCCGTCATGGCCTCCGTCCCCCGGTGGCTCTCGTACTTCAGCGCCAGCGGCGGGACACGGTCGGGGAGGATCCGCGAGACGACCACGTCCACGTCAGCGGGCGCTCCGGACCGCTCGCTCCCGACGAAGGGGATCCGCGAGCCGAGCGCGGCCGCGGTCCCCACGAAGAGAGCGAGGCTGACCGCCCCCGCCACGATGCGCCGGCCCCGGCGCCTACGGCGCAGACGGTCGTGGAGGTCGTCCAGCCCTGCGTCGGGGGGCGGGAACCGCCGTCCCGCCCGCTCCAGCAGCTCACCGTACGGGTTCATCGTCCACCTCCATCCGCTGCCGGAGCGCGGCGTGGGCCCGGGCCACGTGGACGCGGACCGTCGAGGCGCTCAGCGAGAGCATCCGCCCGGCCTCCTCCGACGAGCATCCGAGGAGGTCCACGAGGATCACCGCGGCCCGCTGGCGTCTGCTGAGCGGGGCCAGCGTCGCGAGGACCCAGTCGGTGCCCTCGAGCCGCTCGAGCTCGTCGTCGGGGGGGGGGGACGACCCCGATGCCTCGCTTCAGGGCCAGCGCAGCCCGTCGGTACCCGGATCGGAAGGCGTTCATCGCCGTCCGGTAGAGGTACCCGACGGGATCGCCGATCGCTCCCGGCCGCTCCCATCGCTCCAGCACGCGGAGGAACGCCTCCTGGACGAGGTCCTCCGCCTCGTGGCGGTTCCTCGTCACCAGGCAGAGGGCCCGGTACAGCCGCTCATGCTCCTCCCGGTAGAGATCCTCGAAGGAGATGGCCGGCTGCGTGCCGGGTCCGTCCACGGGGACAACCTCCATCACGGCCGGCGCGGCCGCGCTCACGGTCGTGATCCGTTCACCCATCCCGCGCATGGACGCACGACCACCTCGATCCGCTTACATCGTCGCACCGGATCGAGGCGGCGGCCATCCCGCGCCCCCCGGCTGGGATAATCGGCGGATGCGAGCGAGCGACATCCTCGAGGCGATCGGGAACACCCCGCTGGTCGGGATCCAGCGCCTCTCTCCCAAGCCGGAGGTCCGGCTCTGGGCCAAGCTCGAGGGCCAGAACCCCACGGGCTCCCTGAAGGACCGCATCGCCAAGGCCATGATCGAGGCGGCCGAGGCCAGCGGCGAGCTCACCCCCGATCGCGTGATCCTCGAGCCCACCTCCGGGAACACGGGGATCGCGCTGGCGATGGTGGCCCGCCGGAAGGGGTACCGGATGATGGTGGTGATGCCCGAGAACGCCAGCCCCGAGCGGGTCCAGCTCCTGGAGCTGTACGGGGCGGAGATCGTCTTCTCCCCGGCCGACGCCGGGACGAACGGCTCGATCGAGGTGGCCCGCCGCATGGCCCAGGACCCCCGCTACTTCATGCCGTTCCAGTACGGCAACCCCGCGAACCCTCGGGCCCACCACGAGGGGACCGGGGCCGAGATCGTCCGGGA
>DASUTW010000273.1:0-2901 GCA_036374395.1 Actinomycetota bacterium | reverse complement strand
CGAGGCGCGGAGTGTCCGCAAGCCGACACTCTTGGCCATCGACAGCTCGACTGAGCGGCCTTCGCTCCGGGTACGCATCTGCGGACAGCCGCTGGACGCAGGAGGCCGCATGCCGAGGAACGTCGACCGCGAGACCGTCCGCCGCCTGGTCGCGGAGGGGGCGCAGCTCGTCGATGTGCTCCCGGCCTCCGAATACCGGGAGGATCACCTGCCCGGGGCGATCAACCTGCCGCTGGAGCGCCTCGACGACGAGTGGAAGCAGGTGCTCGACCCGGGGCGCCCGGTGGTCGTCTACTGCTGGGACTCGGCCTGAGACCTGAGCCCACGAGCCGCGTGGCGGCTCGAAGCGCTCGGTGTCGCCGAGGTCTACGACTACGTCGAGGGCAAGCTCGACTGGCTGGCGGCCGGCTTGCCCAGCGAAGGCACGGACCGGCCGCGCGCCGGCGACGTCGCCGCCCGGGAGGTCCCGACCTGCCGCCCGACCGAACGGGTCTCGGACGTCGCGGCTCGCGTCGCCTCCGCCGGTTGGGACCGGTGCGTGGTGATCAACGAGGAGCGGGTGGTGTTCGGCCTGCTGCGCTCCGAGGAGTTGCGGGCCGAGGACGACGCGACGGTCGAAGAGGTCATGAGGCCGGGTCCGAGCACGTTCCGCCCCCATGTCCCCATCCGGGAGATGGCCGACTTCATGGCGGAACACGACCTGTCGAGCGCCCCGATCACGACGTCGGACGGGAGGCTGGTGGGCCTGCTCACGAGGGAGGATGCAGAGCGGGCGGCGAAGGAGACTCGGAAATGAGCTCGGCCGACGGCGGGATGCCGGATCCAACCGTCCTCGTCTGCACGGGCTGCGGGCGGGCATCGACCGCTGTGAGCTCTGCGAACGAGCCGAATGCGGAACGGCCTTGTGCTACCGCTGCGTGAACCTGGCTCTCCGGCAGGCCGTCCCCGAGCCGCACGCCCACGGAGGGTGACGTCAGGCGGCGTGCTCTCGGGACGCCCGTCGCCCGGCCACCGACTCCAGGCCGGCTCGGTCCTCGATGCGGACGAGCCGGTAGGACGTTCGGACGAGCCCCGCTCGCTCGAACTCCCGAAGGGCGCCGTTGACCGCCTGTCGCCGGACCGAGAGCAACGCGGCCAGCGACTCCTGCGGGAGCTCCACCACTCCGCCGCGTTCCTCGTCCAGCAGGAGCGAGGCCACCTTCCCCCGGACCTCGTGGTCCTGGAGCTGGAGGATCCGTCGCTGCGAATGCACCAGGCGAGCGGCGACGCTGGACAACCACCGGCGCGACACCTGAGGGCGCGTCAAGAGGGCCTCGAGGTCCGCGGGGGAGATCACGAGGGCCTCGACACGGTCGAGCGCCCGGGCCGAATACGGCGGCGCGATCGCCAGGATCGTGCAGATGTCGCCCTCGACGTCGCCCGGGTGCAGGATCTGGACGACCAGCCGCCGGCGCATCGAGCCGCGCCACACGAGCTCGACGCGGCCCTCGCGCACGATGTACACGCCGTCCGGCTCCTGCCCCTGGGCGAAGAGCTGCTCGCCGGCCTCGTAGATGCGGGTGGAAAGCCGGGCGGCGAGATCCTCGAGGTCGCCGTTCGAGAGCGGAGCCCATTCCCCACGGCCCACACACCGGGCGACCCACGCCGCCTCGTGGACCATGACCCGGGCCTCATGCCCCAGCGCGAGAGCAGCCATCGGGTGCCTCCCTTCTGCCGACGCGGTCCTTCGTGCCTATCTGTCCGTTCCCGGACAATCCCAAACGACCCCCGGCCGGACTTGGGTAGCGAAAGGTCAAGGAGGTGACGTGTGATGGCCGAGCTCACCCGGCGACGGGCCACGAGCCCGTGGCGAGAAGGATGGGGACGAACGATCGGCATCGGTGTGGTCGCGGGGATCGTGGCCTCGGCGATCATGGGGGTGTTCGCCATGATCGCGGCCGCGACGTACCAGGACATCGGGTTCTTCACGCCCCTGCACCACATCGCCACCCCCCTGGTCGGGGACGACGCCATGATGGCCTCGATGGAGGCGGCCGCACGAGGCGAGCTGTTCGAGCTCGACGTGGGCCCGGCGCTCGTCGGCCTGGGGGTTCACATGATGGTGGGCGCCGTTTGGGGCCTCCTGTTCTTCGGCCTCGCGCGGGCGATCGGCCTTCGCGGCGCCGCCGTGTTGGTCCCGGCGGGCATCGCCTTCGGCCTCCTGGTGATGCTCTTCATGAGCTGGGTCACCCTGCCGATCACGGCCGAGGTCGTGGGCGGCGGCGAGGCCGTCGAGGACATACCGAGCATGGTCGGCTGGGGCACCTTCACCGTCGAGCACGTGTTGTTCGGCTTCGTCCTCGGGACCTGGGCCGCGGCTCGTCGGAGCGCGATGGCCCGGCACGCGGCGGACCGCGAGGAACCCCGGCTCGCGGCCTGAGCAGCGTCCAACGTGGCCGGACAAGAGGACGCCCCTCCGCCGCCGGGGATCGGACGGCGGAGGGGCCGTTTCGCTGAAGGACTCCCCCGGCGAGGCTCACCCGCCTTCGGGTTCATCCTCCTTCGATTCCTCCGGGTGTTGCTCCCGGACGTGTTTGTCCAGCTCTTCCTGAGTATCGAATTGCGCCCCGCACTTGCCGCATGCCATCGCCATGTTCGCCTCCTCTCGTCGGCGTCTCCCGCCTCAGGTCGTTCCCGTACCCCGGTCGATGCCCGCCCCAACTGTCCGGGCCCGGACAAGGTCCGTGGTTGGTTCCCGTGGCGGGGGGCCCGCCGAGCCACGATTCCGGGAGCGCCCCCGCGGGAAGAGATCGGGCGCGATGGGCGTTCATGCGGCTGGAAAGGGATTCTCCGTGTCGGGAGGTGACGTGCATGGACGCCCTGTTCGTGATCGGACGGATCCTGTTCGGCTTGTTGTTCATC
>DASUTW010000272.1:0-7682 GCA_036374395.1 Actinomycetota bacterium | reverse complement strand
GGTCGAGCCTTCCCTGGTAGTCGGGCATGACCCCCTACAATGCGGAGACGAGGCCGCTCCCCCCGAGATGATCGAGACGACCGTAGACGGACGCTACCAGATCCTCGCCAGGGTCGCCGCCGGCGGCATGGGCGAGGTCTTCCGGGCGCACGATCCCGTCCTCAACCGCGAGGTCGCGCTGAAGATGCTGCACCCCACCCTCGCGGGGGACACCGACTTCATCGATCGGTTCCGGCGGGAGGCGCGCTCGGCGGCGAAGCTCTCCCACCCGAACATCGTTGCCGTCCACGACTGGGGGCAGGCCGGCGAGACTTACTTCATGGTGATGGAGTACATCCGGGGCCCCAACCTCCGGACGGTCCTGGCCGACGGGGTGCCGCTCCAGCCGGCGCAGGCCGCCGAGGTGCTCTCCCAGGTGCTCGCCGCGCTGGGGCACGCGCACGAGCACGGCATCGTCCATCGGGACGTCAAGCCCGAGAACATCCTCATCACGAAGCAGGGCGTGGTGAAGGTGGCCGACTTCGGGCTGGCCCGCGCCCTGGCCGAATCGAGGGTGACGCACGCGCCGGGGACCGTCACCGGCACGGTGCAGTACCTGGCGCCCGAGCAGATCCAGGGGGAGCCGGCCGATCCGCGCACCGACCTCTACGCGGCCGGGGTCGTCCTCTACGAGCTGCTGGTCGGCCGGGTCCCGTTCACCGGCGAGACCTCGGTGGCGATCGCCTACCGGCACCTGCAGGACCCGATGCCGGTCCCCTCGAGCGCCAACCCGATGGTCCCGACCTCCCTGGACGAGGTCGTGGCGCACGCCACCGAGAAGGACCGGGAGCGCCGAGTGGAGAGCGCCGAGCGGATGCGGAAGGAGCTCGCGAACTCCACCGCCGAGCTGCCTCCCGCGCCCCCGCTTCGGGCGCTGGCCGAAGCCGCGCCCTCGGTGGACGAGGTGCCGCCCGACCGGGCCCGGACCGTGACGATCCCCGAGGCCATGCCGCCCAGGAAGCGCCGCCGCCGGCGCCTCGCCACGTTCGCCCGCGTGATCGCGCTGCTGGCCGTGCTGGCTGCCGCGGGATGGGCGACGTGGACCTACCTGGTCCCCCACCGTACCGACGCGCCCCGCCTCCAGGGGCTGACGATCGAGGAGGCGCAGGGTCGGGCGGAGGAGGCGCAGCTGGCACTCGTGGTCGGGGGCCGTGAGTACTCCTCCGACGTCGAAGCGGGCCGCATCCTGTCCCAGGAGCCGGGGGCCGGCGAGGTCGTGGAGCGCGGCACCGAGATCCGCGTGGTGCTCTCCCGCGGCCCCGAGCTGGTGGCGATCCCGGACGTCACGGACGGGACCCTCCAGGAGGCGCGGCGGGCGCTCCGCCGAGCCGGGCTGACCTGGGACGTGCGCCACGTCTACCACCCGCAGGCCCCCGAGGGCACTGTGGTCGATCAGAACCCGCTCGCGGAGCGGGAGATCGAGGTGGGGACGCAGGTCATCGTCACGGTCAGCCGGGGGCCGCGTCCCATCAGCGTCCCGGGCGTCGAGGGGCGGCCCGCGTCCGAGGCCGAGGCGGAGCTGGAGGCCGCCGGTCTGCGTGTGGCCACGACGCAGGAGTTCTCCGACCGCGTGCCCCGGGGGAACGTCATCCGGCAGTCCCCCGAGCCGGAGGCGCAGGTCCTCCCCGGGACGACGGTGGAGCTCGTGGTCTCGCGGGGTCCCCGGGAGTTCCCGATGCCGCGAGTGATCGGGAAGGACAGGGACGAGGCGATCACCGAGCTCCAGCGCCTGGGCCTGGAGGTCGAGACCACCCGCGTTCCCGGGACCACCGGGACCCGCGTGGTCGGGCAGAGCCCACGGGCCGGGACGACGGTCCCGGCCGGGAGCCGGGTCACGATCTACATCGGCGGGGGATGAGCCGGCCCCTCATCGGGGCCCACGTCCCGGCCCGTGGGCGTCCCGCCCGGGCCGTGGACGAGGCGGAGGCGCGGGGCGCCGAGGCCTTCCAGATCTTCGTGTCGAACCCGAGGGCGTGGGCGCTGCCCCGCATCTCGCGGGGCGCGGCCCAGGAGTTCCGCGAGCGGCGGGAGGCCGCCGGGAGCCCGCCCGCGTTCGCCCACGCCTCCTACCTCGTGAACATCGCCTCCCCCAACCCCCAGTTCTGGCGACGGTCGGTGGAGCTGGCGATGGGCGAGGCGAGGGTGGCGGCGGCGCTGGCCCTGGACGGCCTCGTCGTGCACGCGGGCGCGGGGGGCCCGGGCGAGCGGGCCGCGGCCGTGGCCCGGGCCGGCGCCGCCGCCACCGCGATCGCCGAGATGGGCGCCCCCGTGCTGCTCGAGCTGACTGCCGGCGGCTCGGGCACGGTGGCCTCCACACTCACGGAGGCGGTGGACCTCCTCGAGGCGGCCGGCGGGGACCCGCGCCTCGGGATCGTGGTCGACACGTGCCATCTCTTCGCCGCCGGGACCCCGCTCGACGATCCCCGGCAGGCGCGCGTCGCCCTTGACCCTCTCGACGCGCCGCCGCTCTCGGGCCGGCTCCGCCTGGTCCATGCCAACGACGCCCGGGATCCCCGTGGCTCTCGCCGCGACCGCCACGAGCACGTCGGGGAGGGCCACATCGGCGAGGAGAGCTTCCGGACGATCCTGACCCACGAGGCCGTCCGGCGCGTCCCCGTGATCATCGAGACCCCGGGGAAGGTGGAGGAGGACCGTCGCAACATCGCCCTCCTGCGCCGGCTCGCGGGCGACTGACCGAGCTCAAGGGCGCCGAGGGGATGCCGATACTACGCGCCGTATGACCGAGCACACGCTCGTCCTCGAGGATCGGACGACCTGTCCCAGCTGCGCGGCCGTCAACCCCTCCGACAGCCCGTTCTGTTGGCAGTGTTACGCGCCGTTCGCCCGGACCGTCCCTGGGGCGCCCGCATGGGCCCCGCCCGACGCCGCCGGCGAGACCTCTGAGGCCGTCCCCTCCGCCGGGACACCCGCCGACCCCCGGCGCAGGTGGCTCGGCTTCGCCCTCATCCTCGCGCTGGTCGCCGGGGGTTTCCTCGCCTGGCGCGCCCTGACCGGAGGCCCCTTCCCGGGGGCCTTCCGCGGGTACGAGCGCCTCGAGACGGCGGAGGCCACCCGCTTCGAGGAGGGCGTGAGCGATCTCGGCGAGGCCTTGGGGATCGAGATGCACGGGGCACAGTACGGACATGGATCCGAGCTCGCGGTGCTGGCCATCGTGGCCGAGGAGGGCGCCTCGCCTCAGGAGCTGGGGTCGCGGTTCCTCGAGGGGCCGGCCCCACGCCCGCGCGACCTGCTCGAGGTGCAGCGTGACGGCGCGAGGTTCCTCTGCTTCCCCGCGGACGCGGAGGTGCCTGGCGCGGGCTGCACCTGGATCGACCGGGACTCGGTCGGGGTCGTCTACGGACGCTTCGTGAACGTGGAGCAGCAGCTCGAGCTCTCGGCGGAGCTGCGCGCCGCCGTCATCTGAGGATCGCTCGCGCCCCTGCCAACGCCGCCTCCACGCCCTCCCGATCCACGTCCAGATGCGTCACCGCCCGGACGATCGACGGACCCAGGGTGCTGACCCGGACCCCGTGCTCGTCCAGCAGGCGGCCGGCGAACCGCTCGGCGGGCATTCCCTCGAGCTCGAACACGACGATGTTCGTCTCCACGGTCTCCGGGTCCAGCCCCACGCCGGGGAGGTCCGCCAAGCCCTCGGCCAGGGCCCTCGCGTTCTCGTGGTCGTCGGCCAGGCGATCGACGTGGTGGTCCAGCGCGTAGACGCAGGCCGCGGCCACGATCCCAGCCTGCCGCATCGCACCGCCCAGCCGCTGCTTCCACCGCCAGGCCTCCTCGATGAGGTCGCGCGAGCCGACGAGCACGGCGCCGACCGGGGCGCCCAGCCCTTTGCTGAAGTCGATCCAGGCGGTGTCGAAGGGCTCCGCGTACGCCGCCGCCGCCGTGCCGGTCGCCACGACCGCGTTGAGCAGCCTCGCACCGTCCATGTGTGCGGCGAGCCCGTGCTCCTCCGCCACGGCCGTGACCTCCCGGATCCGCTCGATCGGCCAGCAGCGGCCTCCCCCGTAGTTCGAGGTGTTCTCGACGGACATCACCCGACTGCGAGGCGAGAGCCGGAGGGGCGGACGGATCGCCTCCCGGACCTGCTGGGCGGTGAACACGCCCCGCTCCCCTTCGATCCCCTGCACCATCGCCCCCGAGATCACCGCGGGCCCGCCCCCCTCCGCGATGACGGGATGGGCGTTGCGGTCGGCGATGATCTCGTCTCCGGGCCGGCAGTGGACGGCGAACGCCGCCTCGTTGCACATCGTCCCCGAGGGCATGTAGAGACCGGCCTCCGCCCCCAGCAGGTCGGCCACCCGATCCTGCAGGAGGTTGACGGTGGGGTCCTCGAACTTCTGCTCGTCCCCCACCTCGGCCTCGGCGATCGCCTTCCGCATCCCCTCGGTGGGGAGGGTCACGGTGTCGCTGAAAAGGTCCACGCGGATCCCGGCCACGACCGCCGAGGATACACGCCGCTCGCCGCTCCCATCGCTATGCTTGGCCTCCGATGAGCCAACAGGCCTGCCGCAGCTGCGGCGAGCTCCTCCCCGCCGACGCGAGGTTCTGCCCCTCGTGCGGCGCCGCCGTCGCCGCGGCGGAGGGCGAGGAGCGGAAGCTCGTCACCGTCCTGTTCGCCGACGTGATCGGCTCGACCCGTCTCGCGGCCCGCCTCGACGCCGAGCGGTACCGGGCCGTGATGCGGGCCTTCGCCGCGGGGGCCGAGGAGGTCGTCGCCTCGCTCCGCGGACGCTCGGAGAAGTTCGTGGGCGACGCCGTGATGGCCGTGTTCGGGGTTCCCAAGGTGAACGAGGACGACGCCCTCCGGGCCGTCCGCGCCGCGATGTGGATCCGGGGAAGGGCCGAGCGGCTCTCGCAGGACCTCGGGCTCGAGGAGCCGCTCCGCCTCCGGATCGGCCTGAACTCCGGGCCCGTGGCGGCCGGCAGCGGCGACGGAGCTCAGCTCCTCGTCTCGGGGGCCGCCGTGAACCTGGCCGCCCGCCTCCAGCAGGCCGCCGAGCCCGGTGAGATCCTGGCCGGCGACACGACGTGGCGCCTGACCCGCGACGCGGTCGAGTACGGCGACCCCCGGATCGTGCCCGCCCGGGGCTTCGACGAGCCCGTCGAGGCCCACCCCGTCCGGTCGCTCTCCACGAGGTCTTCCCGGCGGACGATCCCCTTCGTGGGGCGATCCCGCGAGCGAGGTTTGCTCCTGGACACCTTCGAGCGGGTGCGAGAGACGTCCCGACCCCACCTCGTGACGATCCTGGGCGAGCCCGGGATCGGCAAGAGCCGCCTGGCCGAGGAGGTCCTGGCCAGCGTGCCCGAGGACGTGAGCGTCCTGCGGGGCAGCGCCGGGGCCTCTGGCGACGAGACCCTGGGGCCGATCGCGCAGATGCTGCGGGACGAGCTCGACCTCGCCGGCGTCGCCTCGGCCGACGACGTCCGGGAGCGCCTCGAGGAGATGGTGGCCGGGTGCTGCGACGCCGGCGAGGTCGAGCGGACGACCGCCAGGCTGGGGCTCGCCCTCGGGCTCGGCGAGGAGGATCGGGGCGGCCATCCCTACCGCGTGGGCGAGGTCCGCAGCGGGATGGAGGGGTTGGTCATCGGGCTCGGGCGACGGGGCCCCGTCGCGCTCGTCTTCGAGGACCTGCACGAGGCCCACCAAGAGCTCCTCGAGCTGATCGAGGCCCTCGTGCGCGGGGTACGGGGCTCGCCCCTGCTGGCCCTCTCCCTGGCCCGGGACGAGCTCCTGGAGAAGCGGTCCGCCTGGGGCGCGGGGATCCCCGACGCGCTCATCCTCCGCCTGGAGCCGCTCCCCGACGAGGAGGCCGCCACGCTCGCGCGCGCCGCCGGCGACGCCCTCGAGGAGCCGACGCGGGAACGGGTGGTCCGCCTCTCGGGGGGCAACCCCTACTTCATCGTGGAGACGACCGGCATGCTCCTGGAGCGACCGCCCGCGGACGGGCCGGCCCGGTGGGTGATCCCGCCCACGGTCCAGGCCGCCGCGGCCTCCCGGATCGATCATCTGGACGAGCCCGCCCGGCGCCTCCTGCGGACGGCGTCGGTTTTCCCGGGCGGGAGGTTCCAGGTCGGGCACCTGGCGGCGATCACCGCTCCCGACCCCGGCGTCCTGGAGTCGCTGGAGGAGGCCGAGCTCCTCGTCCCCGACGGTCGACCGGGGAGGTGGCGCTTCCGCCACGAGATGCTCCGTCACGTCGCGTACGAGAGCCTCGCCAAGCGCGAGCGCGTCCGGCTGCACCTCGCCGTCGCCGACCACCTCGAGGCGCAGGACGTGCACCTTCCGCAGGCGATCGCCCACCACGTCGAGCTGGCGGCCCGGGCCTCGATCGATCTCGGTGGGACCGACCCGGGGCTCGTGGACCGGGCGGTGGAGGCCCTCGCCGCGGCGGGCGACGCGACGAGGCGCCGGATCGAGTCACGGGCCGCGGCCGACCTCTACCGAAGGGGCCTGGACCTGGCGGGGCCCGAGTCCGGGTGGGGCGTCCGGGAAGCCAGGATGCTGGCCGGGCTGGGCGAGGCCCGCTACTGGCTGGGCGAGTTCGAGCAGGCTCGGGCGGCGCTCGTGCGCGCCCTCGAGCTCGGCGGGGAGGACCCGGCGACGCAGGCCGCGGCCGGGCGCTTCCTGGCCGACGTCCTGCTGAACGTGGACCGGGACGTCGACCGGGCGACGGTCATGTTCGAAACGGCGCTCTCCGCCGCCCGCTCGCTGGACGACCCCTGGACGATCTCACGCACGCTGCTGATGGCCGGGTGGGCGCCGTACTGGCGGAACGACTTCGAGGGCGCGCGGCGCTCGTTCTCCGAGGCCCTGGAGGTCGCTCGGAAGGCCGGGGACGCCTGGGCCGAGGCCCGGGCGCTCGTCTCGCTGGCCTCGGTCGTCTCGTCGGGTGGCAATCAGCGGGAGGTGCTCGAGCTCGCGGAGGAGGCCCTGGCGATCGGGCGGGAGCTCGACGAGCCGTTCACCGTGGCCGTGGCCCAGCAGAGCGTGGGGAACGCCCTGCGGCGGATGCTGCGCCTGGACGAGGCCCTCCCCCACCTGCGGGCGGCGGTGGCGGGGTTCCGGGAGCTCGACGCCCGATGGGAGCTGGCCAGCACCCTGGGCGACCTGGCGTACGTCCACCGACTCGCGGGGAGGCCCGAGGAGGCCGACGGCCCCCTGCGCGAGGCGCTCGCCCTCTGCCTCGACCTTGGGGAGCGGGCGCTGACCACGTGGACCGCCGCCGAGCTGGCGTTCCTCCTCCTGGGACAGGGCCGGGTCGAGGAGGCGCGGGAGCTGCTGGAGGGCGACGTGCCCCTTGAGGACCAGGAGCCGGCGCTCGGGGTCAGCGCGCGGATGGCGAAGGCCCTGCTGGCCAGGATGGAGGGGGATGAGGAGGCCGCCCGGGAGCACGCCTCCGCCGCGGTGGCCATGGAGCGAGAGCGCGGGCTCGAGAACCAGATCGCCACCGCCGTCTACTGGGTCGGAAGCACCTTCGGCCCCGACCTGGTCGGAGGCGAGGACGCCGTCCGGCGCGCGGAGGAGACCCTCCGGCAGGCGGGGTGGCTGCACGCGATCCGGGAGGCCGAGCTGGCGCGTCAGCCGAAGAAGACCTCGGCCACCTCGTAGAGCTCCGGCGGGACGACCT
>DASUTW010000271.1:0-4959 GCA_036374395.1 Actinomycetota bacterium | reverse complement strand
GAGCGCTTCCTCCAGCAGCCGCAGAGCATCCTCGAACTCGTCACCGGCGATGGCCGCGTGCGCCATGTCGTACGCGGCCACCGCGATCCGAACCGGGCTCCCCCGCCCTCGCTCGATCGCGAGGGACTCTTCGTAGAACCCCCGCGCCGCGGGCACGTCCGCCTGCCACCACGCGATCCCGCCCGCCCCCGTGAGGGCCTTCGCCCTGGCCGCCGTCCGGCCCTGCCCGTCCGGGTGCGCCAGGAGCTCCTCGAACCACCTCCTCCCCTCGGCCAGATGCCCCCGCAGGTGCCAGAACCTCCACAGCGCTCCGGCCGCCTCCTGAGCCCGAGCGAGCTCGCCCTGCTCGATCGCCCACCGCAGGGCCCTCCGGATGTTGGCGTGCTCCCGGTCGCAGCGATCGAGCCATCCGCTCTGGTCCTCGTCCATGAGGTGTGGCTCGACCTCCAGCGCCAGATCCAGGAAGTGCTCGGCGTGGCGCCGGCGGGCGTCGTCGAGCTCTCCCAGCGCCTCGAGCTGCTCTCGGCCGAACTCCCGGATCGTCTCCAGCATCGAGAACCGTGGATCGCCTCCCGAGGCCTCGGCCAGCCGGATCAGCGACTTGTCCACGAGCGAGGTCATCGCATCCAGGGGATCCAGGCCGAGCCCCAGCGTGTCGCACACCGCCTCCGCGGAGGCGAGGGTCCAGCCGCCGGCGAAGATCGACAGACGAGCGAACATCGTCCGCTCGGACTCCTCCAGCAGGTCGTAGCTCCAGGCGATCGCGCCTCGGAGGGTGCGCTGGCGCTCGGGAAGGGTCCGTCCGCCCGCCTCCAACAGCGAGAGGCGATGGTCCAGTCGCTCGAGCATCTGGTCCGGGGCGAGGAGCTTCGTCCGGGTCGCCGCGAGCTCGATAGCCAGCGGGAGGCCGTCGAGGCGGACCAGGACCTCCGCCACCTCCTCGGCGTTCTCCTCGCTGACCTCGAAGCGCGGGTTCACGGCCAACGCTCGCTCGGTGAAAAGCCGCACGGCCTCGGTCTCGCAGAGCGCTGGGAGATCCGGGAGGTGCCCGGGGTCGGGCGGCTCGAACGGCGGCACGGGCCGCTCGTGCTCGCCGCGCACCCCGAGCGGCGTGCGGGAGGTGACGATCACCCTGAGCCTCGGAGCTGCCGTGAGGAGCTGCTCGACGATGGGAGCCGCCTCCACGACCTGCTCGAAGTTGTCGAGGATCAGCAGGAGATCGAGGCCGCGGAGATGGTCCTCCAGGCTCTCGCTCAACGGGCGACCCGGCTCCTCGGGGACGCCCAGGACGCCGACGATCGCGGAGGGGACGAGTGCCGGATCCGTGACCGCCGAGAGGTCGACGAAGAACACTCCGTCCTCGTGGTCCGAGATCGTCTCGGCCGCCACCTGGAGGGCCAGTCGGGTCTTCCCGCTGCCCCCCGGGCCGGTGAACGTCAGCAGCCGCGCGCGCTGCAGGAGACGGGTCGCTTCCTCGATCTCACGCTCCCTACCGATGAAGGACGTGAGCTGGACCGGGAGGTTGTGCGGGCGAGCCTCGAGCGTCCGGAGCGGAGGGAAGTCCGAGGGCAGGCCGTCGATCGCCACGTCGTAGAGGCGCTCGGGATGGGCGATGTCCTTGAGGCGATGCTCCCCCAGGTCGCGCAGCGAGACGCCGCCCGGGAGTGCGTGCTCCACGAGGCCCCGCGTCGCCTCCGAGAGCAGGATCTGACCGCCGTGCGCCGCGGCCGCGATCCGCGCGGCCCGGTTCACGTCGATGCCCACGTAGTCGGCGCCGCCCAGCGCCCCCTCGCCGGTGTGGAGCCCCATCCGGACCCGGAGGGGCGAACCGTGGGGCCAGTCGTACTCGGCGAGGCTTCGCTGGGCGGCGACGGCGGCCTCGAGCGCGGCGATCGGCTTCTGGAACACCACGAAGAATGCGTCTCCTTCGCGGCGGACCTCGACCCCGCCCGAGGCCTGGAACGCCTGGGCGAGGATGGCGTCGTGCTCTCCCTGGACGGTCGCGTAGCCGTCGCCGAGCTCCTGGAGCAGCCGGGTCGAGCCCTCGATGTCGGTGAACAGGAAGGTGACCGTCCCGGTCGGGAGCTCCCTCATGGCGGACGAAATGTAGCGCGTTCGCGGATTCGGGACCCGGGGCGGCGCGCGAGGTCACTCCAGAGCGAACGATCCCGTGACGACTTCGCCCGCGGGCTCGTACGTGGCCATCACCACCCCCGTGGAGGAGACTCCCTGATCGATGAGCCGCAGCCCGGAGGGGATGGTCCCATCGCCGAACAGGCGCTTCCCCGACCCGAGGACCACGGGGAAGGTCCACAGCCGGAAGCGGTCCACGAGCCCGGTCGGCAGCAGGCCCTGGATCAGGTTCGCGCTGCCGTGCACCTGGAGCTCCGGCCCGTCCTCCCCCTTCAGGGCCGCGATGCCTTCGGCGGCGTCCCCCTCGATCAGCACGGAGTTGCTCCACTCCAGGGTGGGCCGTCCGCGCGAGGCCACGTACTTCGTGGCCTCGTTGAAGACCTTCGCGCCCTCCTCCTCGGACGCGTGCGGCCAGTGCGCGGCCATGATGTCGTAGGTCCTGCGCCCCAGGACCATGGCGAAGGGCGTGCTCGTCACCTCGTCCATGACCCGGCCCATCTCCTCGTCCCAGTAGGTCACGGACCATCCGCCGTGCTCGAAGCCGCCGCTGGGGTCCTCCTCGGGGCCTCCCGGGGCCTGCATGACCCCGTCCAGCGTCAGGAACGTCTGTACGATCAGCTCTCTCATCAGCGCGTCCTTCCGGGTGGTCAGCCCGCCAGCAGGGCGTCCATCTGGCCGACCGACTGCTGGAGACCCTCGGCCATGCCCATCTCCATGACCCGCTCCATCTCCTCAGGAGAGTCGAAGCTGAACCGCAGCTCCATCCTCGTGCCTCCCCCGCGCTCGGACAGCTGGACCCGCACCGCGCTGGCGGACATGTCCGCGATCGGGTTCCCCTCCTCGTCGGCGAAGCCCATCTGGATCTCCAGCGCCTTCGGCGGGTCGACGGAGACGAAGCGCCACCAGCCGTGGTTCCGCTCTCCCTCCGGGCTCGTCATGTAGTACGCGACCTCGCCGCCGGGGGCCAGGTCGTGCTTCTCGAAGGTCGCCGGATACCCCGGCGGCCCCCACCACCGCTCCAGCTTCCGAGGGTCGGCCCACAGCTCCCACACCCGCTCCACCGGCGCGTCGAAGTCCGCGATCAGGGTGAAGGTCAGGCCGTCAAGGTCCTTGTCGATGCTGGTGACGCTCATCGCTCTCGTCCTTTCTCCTCGTCGAGCAGGTCCGACATCCTCTCTACCCGCTCCCGCCACGTCGCCTCGAGCCGATCGAGGGCGCGGCGGGCCAGGCGCACGGCCTCGGGCACGGTGCGCACGAGGTGCTCGCGCCCACGACGCTCCTTCGCGACGAGGCCGGCCCGCTCCAGCACCGCGACGTGCTTCTGCACGGCGGCGAAGCTCATGGGGTAGGCCTCGGCCAGCCGTGAGACGGATGGAGCGTCCAGCCCGGAGCGACGGAGGATGTCGCGCCGCGTGGGGTCGGCCAGGGCCCGGAACACCTCGTCCACGGCCTCGTCGGTCAGCTCATCTACAACCATACGGTTGTAGGTTACCGCGGGGGCGCCGATCCGACAAGCCTGTACGATGCGCGGCGTGGGAGGCTTCGCGGGGGAGCCCAGCGCGCTGACGACGATCCTGGTCGTCTCCGACGTCGAGCGGTCGAAGGCCTGGTACCTCGACGTGCTGGGGGCCGATCTGTACGGCGAGTACGGAGGTACGTCGGTGGTGCTCTCGTTCCTCGGCGCCTGGCTCCTGCTCGTGACCGGCGGCGGGCCGACCGAGGACAAGCCGACCGTGACCTTCGTCGAGCAGGCGGACCCCGACCGCGTGGATCACGCATTCACGATCCGGGTCGCCGACTGCCACGCAGCCTATGAGGACCTGCGGGGCCGCGGCGCCGAGTTCCTCACGCCGCCGATCGAGCACGGGCGGGAGACGAGGGCCTTCTTCCGAGACCCGGACGGACACCTGTTCGAGATCAGCGCGGTCACGTGAGACTCGCCCGTGAACGAGTCGGCCGGGACACGATCGGGTCGTGTCGTGCCGCCTCGATGCGCTCCCCGGTCAAGCCGGCCGAATGAGCGGACGAGCGAGCTCGCCGGCCACCCCGAGGACCTCATCGTCGTCGGAGACGAGATCGACCCGGCTTCGCTCCGCGAGCGCGACGTACGCGGCATCGTACGCCGTCAGCCCTTGCGCGACCCAGGCCGCGACCGAGGGGAGCTCCGGCTCCCTGACGTCGAAGCCGAGCTCGTCCAGGGCCGAAGCGAGGTCGGCGAGCGCGTCGCTCTCCCAGCCCCACCTCCTCCCAGCCACGTTCAGCACCTCGAGAAAGATGAGTGAGGGAACGATCACCGAGAGACGACCCTCCTCGAACTCCTTGCGGAGATCGAACGCTTCCTTCCGCCCCCTCTCGGGTGCGGGCGCAAACCACTTCAACAGAACCGACGCGTCGAGAACGAGGTCCGTCACCGAGCGTTCCGCTCGGCCCTGACGGCCGCCGTTGCATCCTCCGGGACGGGGTGCTCGCGGAAGAGCTCGTCTAGGCGGCCGAGAGCCCGGTGCACCTTCCGATCGCGGCCGGGACCGGGGGCCGACTCCACCTCCCTGGCCGCGAGGCGGCTGAGGTAGCCGCTGCGGCTCAGACCCGACTCCCTGGCTGCGCGGTCGATACGGGCCAGGAGACGGTCATCGATCGAGACGAGCACCTTGGCCATGACCCGAGGATATCCGGATATCCGCCTTCTGTCCAGCGCAGACAGCGGCTCGATGTGGAGGTGAGGGGATTTGAACCCCTGACCTCTGCGTTGCGAACGCAGCGCTCTACCCCTGAGCTACACCCCCGGGACGGGTCGATGGTAGCACCCCGGGTCAGCCGTGCAGGTCC
>DASUTW010000270.1:0-6803 GCA_036374395.1 Actinomycetota bacterium | reverse complement strand
GGGTCGGCCTGGGCCACCGGGCCCGACGCGAGCGCGAGGACCGCGACGGCGGTGGCGGCGAGGACGCGGAGCGTTGAGCGTGACGACGGTCGCATGTGAACCCCCCTGCCCGGAAGCGTGCCCGGCACTCTAACGCCGCGGCCCGAGCCAGACAAGACGCCGGGCCTCAGGCGACGCTCCGGAAACATCGGGCCATCTCCTCCTCGGCCGGCTTCCCCATCGGGCTGAAGTCCTCGACGGCCTCAGCCTCGACGGCGTGATGGATGTCCACCACCCACCAGTAGAGCCCGCCGATCTCCTCGCCCACCGCCCTGCACGTGGCCGCGTAGTACCGGCGCTGGGTCTCCGGGTCCGTCTCCCCCCCGTGCTCCCAGACGTACGGCTTGAGGTGGGCCCCGCGCTGTGCCCGCACCCCGACCTCGGTGAACACGACGTTCCGGAGCGCTGGCCCCATCCGCCGCAGCTCCCGGAGCCAGGGCCGCCACCCCCGCGCCATCTCCCCAGCGGCGGCGGCCTCGCCCACCTCCAGCGGGAAGAACGCGTCCACGGAGAGGAAGTCCAGGGCGCCCACGAAGGTCGGGGCGTAGGCGGGGCCGATCGCGTCCCAGTTCGTGGCGTACGTGATCTGCCCGTCGAACACCCTGCGGACCTCCCGGATGAGCCGTCGCCAGCGCTCGGCCTCGTCTTGGAGGCTCGTCAGCTCGGTCCCCACCGCGAGGATGTCGGCCCCGGCCTCCGCGGAGAGCTGCGCGTACCGCTTCATCAGCCGGCCGTAGGAGGCGAACCAGGCGTCGAGGTCGCTCGGTTCGATGCTGCCGCGCCACTTCCCGTCCGGTGTGAGGCTCTCCTCGTCGAGGACCGGTCGGAGCAGCACGGTGAATCCTCGACGCTCGGCCTCCTCGATGAAGGCCCGGATCGCCTCGTCAGAGGGCGTCCGTTCCGGGTCGGGTCCGATCTCGGTGGCCCGCCAGTCGCCTTGGACCACGGGGAAGACGAAGCTAACCGAGTTGACGTGGAGCTCCGCGAGGCGGTCGAGCGCGGCGGCGCTCTTCTCCCGGAACGCGTCGGGCTCCTCGTCGCCATAGGCGAGGACCGCGACGCCCGCCTGGAAGTCCTCCTCGGAGGTGCGGGGCTCGTTCACCTCCACGAACGAGGGCGTCGGCGACGGCGTGTCCGCGCCCACCGTCGGGCTGCTCGGGGACTCGGGCTCGGGATCGAGGTCCAGGAGCGGCTCGCCGCCGCACGACGTCGCGACGACGAAGGCGACGACCGAGCCGATCAGAAGCGCGGGGCGCCGGAACGTGGGCTCGATGGGTTCTTCACCTCTCGTGTGGGGTAGACGACCCAGGAACTCTTCCCCACCCGGGGACGGTCATGCGTCCGGGGGTTGGCGAACTTCACCTTTTCGTTTTTTGTGTTTGCGTTCTTCCACTCGCTGGGTAACGAGAGTTCACCCTGCTCGATACCGTTGACTGACATGCGAGGTGACAAATGGCGACCCAACCGAACCGTGCACATGAGGAGGAGCTGAGCCCGGCACATCCGGGGCCGGCCGCGTGTCCTCCGCCGGTTCCCCTTCCCTCGGGTGGACCTGCGGCCCCAGACCGCGCCACGACCGCGTGTCCTCCGGCGGTTCCCCTTCCCCCGGGTGGACCTGCGGCCCAGGGAGCTGGAGCCCCATCGCATCGCCCGACCTCTCCCCAGGATCAGCCACACGCCGATCATGGATCGGCTCGACTTCTCCCTCGGGCGGCTGCTGGTGCTCTCGGTCCTGATCGGGGCGATCTGGCTCTCCATCAACGCGCCGCTCGATGGAGCGCTCAACTGGTACCTGACGTTCGCCTGGTCGTTCTTTCTCCCCCTGGTCCTCATCGGGCTGCTGGGGGGAGCCCGTGTGCGAGACAGACTGACCTCGAGGTACGAGGGGCAGGTCTCCGACCTCGTGATCTTCCTGATCCCGACCGTGGCCCGGCGTGACGTGCTGCCCGCGCTGCACCGGGTGGTGGACTCGGTGCTGCTCTACGCGCCGGCCAACCTCCGCCGGTTCCGCGTGGACCTGGTGGTCGACGAGGGTTCCGACGGCATCCCCGAGCTCGAGGCTGTCTACGGCGACCACCCGCTCGTTCGGATCCTCGTCGTCCCGAAGGAGTACGAGACGCCCGGCGGGGCGATCCACAAGGCCCGCGCCACCCACTACGCGCTCCTGGTGCGGGACGCGGAGGGAGAGAGCGGCCCGGACGTCTTCGTCTACCACCTCGATGACGACACCGGCGTTGGGGGCGACACGATCTCCTCGATCGCCGAGTTCATCGCCGACGACGACGGCACCTACGACCTGGCGCAGGGGGTGCTGGCCTTCCCCCACCACCTCGCCTCGTCGACGTTCTGCGCCTACGCGGACTCGATCCGCCCTGGCGACGACGTCACGAGGTTCCGGTTCTTCACAGGCGTGCTGGGGAAGCCGCTGGGGGGCCTGCACGGCGAGCACCTGCTGGTCCGGGCCAGCGTCGAATCCGAGATCGGCTGGGACTTCGGCGGCACGAAGGTCGAGGACGCCCACTTCGCGATGCGGTTCGCGGCGCGCGGCCACCGCTCTAAGGCGCTCGACTCCTGTTCCTACGGAGCGTCGCCCTCGAGCCTCCGGGACCTCATCACTCAGCGACGGAGGTGGGCCAGCGGGCTGATCCAGCTCATCTTCGACCGCTCGATCCCGCTCCGGACGAAGCCGTTCATCGCCTACTCGGTCCTGCTGTGGATCACCGGCTTCTTCTACCACCCCGTCCTGATGCTGGCGCTCGCCTCCGCCGTGGGGCCCGGGGCGAACACCTCCCCGGTCCTGGCGGTGGTCACCCCGATCTGGGCGGTGAACCTCGCGTTCATCCTGACCCAGTACCTCGAGGGGCTGCGGGTGAACCTGGCCACGACGCAGGGCCGGCCCCGCCGGTTGAGGGCTGCCCTCCTCATGATCCCGGGGTTCTACGTCTTCACGGCCGTGGAGGCCTACGCTGCGGCTCTCGGGCTGAAGGACGCGATCCTAGGGCGCCGGGACTTCCAGGTGATCCGCAAGCCCGTGTGAGATCCAAGCGAAAGAGTTGAAATCGGGCGTGAGGCCCGGCACCCTGTGCGGGTGCCGGGTTCCCGCCAGCTGCCCGACCTCCCCATCGGCTCCGCCTGGTCGCCCTGCTCAACGCGTCTCCGGACCGTGCCGATGCGGGGGGCATGAGAGGGAGGCATCCGCGCAGGACGAGAGCGGTGATCGCGACCCTGGTCGCGGCCGTCCTGGGGACCCTGATCTCGACCTCCCCCGCCTCCGCGGCCGGCTGCCTTCGGTGGGGCGCTCTCCCTCCCTCCTCTCCCGGTGACGTGAGCGAGCTCGAGGCCCTGGAGGGCGCCGTGGGACGACCGGTGGACTACCTCGGCTACTACCAGGGCTGGGCGGCGCGCGACGCTTTCGACACGACGCGGGCCGGCGCGGCCGTCGCCCGGGGCGCCACTCCCGTCGTGGCCTGGGAGCCTTGGGACTGGACCGGCGGGGTCAACCAGCCGGAGTTCCGACTGGCCCGCGTCATCGCCGGCGACCACGACGACTACATCCGGGCCTGGGCCCAGGACGCGAAAGCGTTCGGGGGGCGCATCATCCTGCGGTTCGCCTACGAGATGAACGGGGACTGGATGCCCTGGTCCGAGAGCGTCAACGGCAACCGGCCCGGCGAGTACGTGCGGGCCTGGAGGCACGTCCACCGCATCTTCGACCAGGTCGGCGCGCGCAACGTGAGGTGGATCTGGGCGCCCAATGTCGTCTCGCCCGCCTTCACGCCGCTGAAGCGCCTCTACCCCGGCGATCGCTGGGTAGACCTCGTGGGGATCGACGGTTACAACTGGGGGACCACCCAGTCCTCATGGGGCAGCACCTGGCAGTCCTTCGACCGGATCTTCCGCCCGACGATCAGGAAGCTCCGTCGCATCACATCCAAGCGCATCCTCATCACCGAGATCGCGAGCACGGAGCACGGCGGCGACAAGGCGGCCTGGACACGGAAGACGCTCAGGGCGATGGGTCGGTACCCCTTCATCGTCGGCTTCATGTGGTTCAACTACGACAAGGAGACCGACTGGCGGATCCAGAGCTCGGCCAGCTCCCTCCGCTCCTTCCGGAAGGCCCTCTCGCACCATCGCTTCAGCTGCCGGCTGCGGCTGAAGGCGAGGTCGCGGAGCGTCCGACGGGGCGCGCCCGCGAAGCTCGTCGTCCGCGTGAGGCCGTACGGAGGCGAGCGAGCCCACGTCGTGCTCTCCCGGGGAGGGAAGAAGGTCCGGGCGCGATGGACCGGCCCCAGTCCTTCGAAGCTCGTTTTCGAGGTTCCGGCTCGGAGGGCCGCACGCTACGTGGCTCGCCTCCGCGGTCCCCAGCCACGGATGCGCTCGAACCCGGTGCGTGTTCGGGTCCGCTGACCCTCAGGAGGCCGGAACGAGCCGCTGCACCGAGACGAGCGTGGCCCGGAGGTCGCTCTCTCGGAGGAGCTGTGGGTACGCCTCGTTCGTCAGCCAGTCCGGCAGCAGGTTGAAGGAGCGAGGATCGCCGAGCAGCCCGCTCGTCCCTCCGGGCAGGCTCGACTCGGACCGGGTCCTGGCCAGCCCGGGAGCCATCTCGCCCACGAAGCGCCGCACCGGCCCTCCCCCGAACATGAAGCCGTTCACGGTCCTCGCCCTCGGGTTGTGGCTGGACGCGTCCACCACGCCGAACCCCCCGTCGGTGGGGATCCCCGGGAGGCCGGGCAGTGGCTGGGGGAAGGCCCCGCCGGCGGGCGGCAGGCTGAAGGGGCCGCCCAGCGGATGATCGAAGACGATCCGGTGCAGCCTCCCCCACCGGTAGTCGTCCTGATCGCTCGAGCCGCCGAACGCGGCGGCCATGCCCGGGGAGGCCAAGGTGTCGAGCGCCTCTCGGACGCTGCGCAGGAGGAGCACGTCTCGTTCGTCCCCGGGATCGGCCACCCCAGGGACCCGGAAGAAGTCGATGCCGGAGGCCCCGACGCCCTGCGCCGACCCGAAGGCCTCGAGGTGATGGCGGAGCGACGCCATCGCCTGGCCGCTCCCGGGCGGGTCGAGACCCAGGCCCTGCAGGGTCCCGTCGATCACGTTCGCCAGGACATGGCTCCGCCAGAGCGCGTAGACCGTGGCCGCCACGCTGTGGTCGATCTCCTCCGGCGACGGCGGCGAGAGCCGGCCGGCCTCATCCGCGGCGTCGTAGCCCTCGGGGATGCCGGTCGGCGTCGTGAAGTCCCAGGCCTCCAGGCGCGCCACGGCCTCGGCGACGCCCGCATCCGCAGCCAGATCGGCGAGCTCCGACGTGGCGCTCCCCTGAGCGCGCTCCCACGCCCCGAGGACGTGAGGCACGAGGACCTCCGCGTCGATCAGCGCCACGTCCGACTGCATCTCCTGCACGTCCTCGAACGAGATTCGCTCGCCGACCCCCATCCGCTCGCGGAGCATCTCCGTGATCCGCCCGGCACGGAACCCGTCGTAGCCCGGGTTCAGATAGAAGATCCCCCCACTCGGCCGCAGCTGATTCAGGGGGTCGTTGTCGAGCGTGGTGCCGGCCGGGTCGTTGTTGGCGTTCACGAAGAAACCGGCCGAGGGGTTCACGACCTGCAGCATCTCCTCGGGCGGGAGGATCTCGTACGGGATCGCCTGGCCCGGGTGCGTCGTGGTCCGCGACAGCCACTCGTTGCCCCCGGTGCCGTTCCGGATGAACCACGGCGGCAGCCCGTTCACCGAGCCCGCCTCGAGGTCCTCGCGGAGCGGCATCTCGGCGCTGGTGAAGTGGGCCAGGTTCCCCCGGACGTCGGCGTAGGCCCAGTTCTGGGACCCGAAGTCGAAGGCCTCGAGGCCCCGGCGGAAGTCCTCGAGGTTCCGGGCGCGGTCCCAGATCAGGAATGTCTCCAGCTCCCGCGTCCCGCTGAAGCCCGTGTACTGCACCGAGAGCGCCGTCCCCGCCGCGGCATCGAGAGCGACGATCGGTCCCTGGTTCCGGCGGGGTACGATCAGGGTGGCCGGAGGGATGCTCGGGCTCGGCGGCACGGGAACCACGTTCCCGCCCACGTTCGCGCGGTACTGCTCGGGGATCGGGATGACCGGCTCCCGCTGGCCCTGGAACACGGTGCTCAGCCCGCTCGGGGAGCTCGCGTCGGGGACGATCTGCTCCTGGAACGTGTCGGTCACGTCCATCGGGTTCGTGGTGGCGCCCCACGAGATGAAGCGGTTCCGCCCCAGGATGACCCCCGGCGCGCCCGCGAAGCCCTCGCCGTAGACGTCCATCGAGCCGGCCCGGAGGTGGATCGGATAGAACGTCGAGGGCATGTCGAGGGCCAGGTGCGGGTCGTTGGCGATCATCGGGAAGCCCGAGTCGGTGAGGGACCCCGCAACACCCCACTCGTTCGAGCCCGCCCCGAGGTCTTCGTCCAGGACCGGGTCGAAGAACGGGACGCGCTCGATCCGACGGAGCCAGCCGCGCGCGAGACGGACCGTGTCCGGGTCGAGGCGCGCCGCCGCCTTCGACGCGGCGCGCGCCGTGTGACGATCGACCGTCGCGAGCGGGGCACCGGTGGCGTCCGGCACCGTCGAGGCGTCGGAGAAGGGCTGCGACCGGAAAGCGTCCTGGGTGAAGAGCGCGTGCCCGTCGAACCCCAGCGCCTGCCCGGTCCCCACGTACTGCAGGTAGTCCAGCGTGAGCTCGATGTCCACGTCGAACGACAGCGAGAACGCGATCGCCTTCCCGATCGTCACGCTGTCCAGCGGCGTCCACGGCT
>DASUTW010000269.1:0-19601 GCA_036374395.1 Actinomycetota bacterium | reverse complement strand
AGGTCGTGCTCGCCTTCAAGGAGCTGGCCATCGACAGCCGCGTGCTATGGACGGCGCTCGCCGACAGCCTCACGGTGCTCGTTATCGGCTTCTCCGCCGCCATCGTGGTGGGCACTCTCTTCGGGGTGTTGATGGGCCGGTTCAGGCTGTTGGAGTACGTGCTGGACCCCTACGTGTCCTTCCTGTATGCGCTTCCGACCGTGGTGATTATGCCGCTCTTGATCATCTGGATCGGCATCGGGTCCACGACCCGGGTGGCGATCGTCTTCAGCACGAGCCTGGTGCCGGTGCTGCTCAACACGATGGCCGGCGCGAAGCTTGTCAGCCAGGACCTCATCGACGTCGCCCGCAACTACGGAGCCACCAATCGTCAGACCCTGCGGAGCATCGTGGTGCCGGCGATCCTGCCGTACTTCTTCGCGGGGCTTAACGTCGCGAGCGGAACGGCACTCATCGGGATGGTTCTCGGGGAGATGCTTCTGGTCATTCGGGGCCTGGGGGGTCTCATCGTCGAGTACTCCAACTTCTTCCGCACCGACCGCATGTTCGTCGCGCTGCTGGCGATCGTCGCGCTGAGCGTGGCCTTCCGATCCGGCATCCGTCGCCTCCGGGGCGCGTTGATGCCGTGGAGCGAGGTCTAGGCGCATGGGATGGCGGGAGCTGATCCCCCCGGCCGACCTCGAGGTCTACGGGGTGGCCGGGTACGGGGGCCGGATGGAGCTCGGCCGCCGTCCGGCATGCCTCGTGATCGACGTCACCTACGGCTTCGTCGGCAAGCCGGGCCTCTCGCTCCGGGACGCGATCCGCGTGCATCCCAACGCCTGCGGACCTTCCGGGTGGAAGGCGGTTCCCCGCATCCGGGAGGTCCTCGACGCCGCACGGGCCGCCTCGATCCCCGTCTTCTACACAGCGGGGATGTCGCGTCACGTCGAGGAGAACCTCGGCCGGTGGCGGGACAAGCACCGCAGGACGCTCGAGCGTCCGCCGGATACCCAGGTGATCGTGGAGGAGATCGCCCCGGGTCCGGGGGAGGTCCTCATCGAGAAGACCAAGCCGAGCGCCTTCTTCGGCACCCCCCTCACGGCGACCCTGATCGACCTCGGCATCGACTCCGTCATCGTGGCGGGCTGCACGACGTCCGGCTGCGTGCGAGCGTCGGTGACCGACGCGTTCTCCTACGGCTTCCGGGTCGCCGTGGTCGAGGACGGGACCTTCGACCGTGCTGAGCTGCCCCACGCCGTGAACCTGTTCGACATGGATTCCAAGTACGCCAACGTCATGCCGGCCGCGGACGTGGCGGCGTACCTGCGCTCGCTGCAGCCCGGCCGGGACGCGGACATGGGGACTGACGTCGCCACCCGATGAGCCCAGCAAACGTCCTGTTCGTGAGCGGCGGCTGGTCCCTCGCCGCGCCGCTGTTCCCCGTCCCTTCGCACGGTGCTCAATGCGCCGGGATCGTCGTCTGCCTGGGGTTCGGCGGGACCATGGCGGACAAAGCCCGGCGGCTCGGCCCTTCGTCGAGGCGGGATGCGCCGTCCTCTCGTTCGACCCCGGAGGTAGGGGGAAGGCGATGGCCTCGACTGGTTCGACCGGTACCTGCGAGGTGGCGAGCAGGCCGAGATTCGGGAGAAGCCCGGACGGCCACGGAGTGGAGAGGAGGAACGAGGATGAGCGAGGAGGCCCCCAGCGAGGGCAAGGTCGTGGACCCGGACACCGCGCCCCGTAGAGACATGCAGCTCGAGCGCGGGTATGCGATCCAGCTAGTGGACCCGAACCTCGGAGCCGAGCGGCTCGACATGCACATCAACGTGCTGAAGGCGCGTGGAGCGCCGGGCCCGTACCACCTCCACACCAACTGCGAGAACATCTACTTCATCTTGGAGGGCGACGTCGTCGTCACGATCGACGGGGTCGCCCACCAGATGAAGCCCGGAATGGCCGTGTTCATTCCGCCGAACGTGCCCCACTCCGCGTCGAACGTCGGGGATACGGAGGCGCGACTCGTGGAGATCTACACGCCGCCGGGCCAGGACTTCGTGCACGTCGCGAAGGAGGGCTAGCCTCCGACCCGTCCCGGGCCGGGGCCCGGGTCAGGGTGGATCACGATGCCCTCGAGTTCCTCGACGTACCGGAGGAAGCGGTACTTGTCCTCCACGCCGTCGGTGCGGGGCCACGTCATAGGCGTGCGTGGCGTGCCTGCCGGACGCCCGGGCTTGATCCTGGCGACCAGGTAGCCCATCTCGCCGTCGTCGAGGAGCCTGGCCGCGGCCTCCTCGAGGGCCGCCTGCCCGTCCACGGCGAGACTGTTCGGACACCCGGCGCCCTCGGCCATCCTGGCCAGGTCGGCGTGGCGCGCGGTGAGGGTGGGCGGCCCGCCGATGCTCTCGTACATCCCGTTGTCGAGGACGACCACGGTGAGGTTCGGGGGCCGCTCCGCGCCCAAGGTGGCCATCGCGCCGGCGTTCATCAGCACCGAGCCGTCGGACTCCACCGCTACGACCCGCCGGTAGGGGAGCGCGATGGCCAGGCCGAGCGCGGTAGTGGAGATCGACCCCAGGATGGCCAGCGGAAGCGTGTTCCGGGCCCCGGCCGGGGCGAGCTCTGCCCAGTCGTCCCAGGTGGTGCTCCGCCAGGTGACCACCAGGTCCTCGGGCGTGACCAGCCGGGCCAGCGTGGAGAGCACGTCCCGCCGCTGCACCTCAGCGCTCCAGGCACTCGCCGGAGAGCACGAGAGCCACTGGCCACTGGCTGGACCGCGAGTGGGTGAACGCCCCGGCCACGGCGGGGCCGACCTCCTCCGGGGTCTCCAGCAGCCGCCACGGGACCCGGAGGGCGTCGAGGATGGGTGCCATCGTCTGGGCGTGTGCGTGGCCCCACCAGGTCGGCTCCGGGAACCCGCCCCTGTGGGACAGGAGCATCACCATCGGGAAGCGGTAGGAGTACGTGAAGCGGGCGATCGGTTCACACCCCTGTCGTATCCCGGAGTTCTCCATCATCAATACGGCCCGCACACCCCCCAGGTAGGCCCCCACGACGATTCCCGGCAGGTCGGCCTCGTTCGAGGTCTGCACCGTGCGGATGTCGGGGTCCTCGCGGAGGAGCCGGAAGGTAGAGCGCAGGAGCGAGTCGGGCACGTAAGCGGCGAGGGAGACGCCCGCACCCTTGAGCCCCTCGACGATGGTCGCGGCGGGGCCCGCCGAACGCTCGCGGCCAGGCCGATCCGGCGGGGGCCCCATGCTGGATATAGTATTCGCCCCTCCCTGACTTGGAGGCGCTCGTGCCTGACGGAACCCCGAGATTCGGCATCCTGCTCCCGCACTTCGGCCCGCACGCGAACCGTGATCGCATCATCGAGCGGTCGGCCGAGATCGAGCGGCTCGGCTTCGACTCGATCTGGGTCCGGGACCACGTAGTCTTCCGGCCGCACGGCCATGAAGGGGGCGACTCCACGTTCTGGGAACCAACCCTGGCCCTCGCGGCGATCGCCGCGGTGACCAGCCGGGTGACCCTGGGCACCGGAGCCCTGATCCCGTACCGCCATCCTCTCCACACGGCCCTGCTCTTCGGCACCCTGGACCAGCTGACCGGGGGCGACCGCCTGATCCTCGGGTTCGGGCTGGGGTCGTTCGACCACGAGTTCGAGGCCGTGGGGATGGGGGCCTGGGACCGGCGGAAGGTCCTCCCCGAGCAGGTCGAAATCATGCGGAAGGTCTGGCGGGAGGACGGCGTCAGCCACCAGGGCGAGTTTTACTCGTTCTCAGACGTGGCCATCAGCCCCAAGCCCCGGTCTGGTGCCGTCCCGGTTTGGTACTCAGGGTCCAGCCCGGCCTCGGTGCGGCGCGCGGTGGAGTTCTGCGACGGGTGGGTCCCCGGGCGGATGCCCCGGCGGGACTTCCGCAAACGGGTGGAGCGGATGACCCGGCTGGCGCAGGAGGCTGGCCGTCGCGTGCCGGCGACCGGGACGATCCCCTACGTGAGCCCGGGACGAACGATGGAGGAGGCCACCGCGGGCCTGCACCTGGACGCCCTCATCGAGGAGACCGCGAAGAGATATCCGCCAGGTGAGTCCGGCGTGTTCGAGTCCCTCGAGGATCTCGACGGTGCGCTGGTGGCCGGCCCCCCAGACGTGCTCGTCGAGGAGGTCGTGAAGCACGTCGAGTCGGGCGTGCAGCACTTCGTGTTCGACATGCGGCTTCGGTTCGACCAGTACGAGGAGATGCTCGACCTGATCGCCGAGGACGTGCTGCCCGAAGTCCGGCGGATCTGCGCAGTATGAGTTTCGACCTGGCGATCCGTGGAGCCTCCGTGTGGCGGGAGGACGGCACCTTTCGTCGCCTCGACCTCGGGATCCGGGAGGGGAAGGTCGTGGCGCTTGCCGTCCCCGCCTGGGACTTCCCGTCGGCCGGTCGGGTGGTCGACGCCGAGGGTCGGCTGCTCCTCCCCGGGCTGATCGACACCCACGTCCACCTTCGCGACCCAGGGTTCACCTACAAGGAGGACTACGAGACCGGGACCCGGGCCGCCGCGGCCGGCGGCGTGACGATGGTGGTCGACATGCCCAACACGGACCCGGTGCCGAACACGGTCGAGCGGTTCCGGGCCCACCGGGCCAACGCAGCGTCGAAGTCGCTGGTTGACTTCAACCACTGGGCGTCACCCACTGTGCCCGAGGAGATCCGGGGGATCGCCCGGGAGGGAGCGATGGGGTTCAAGTTCTTCATGATCAGCCACCACTACCCGTACGACAATCCGGAGCAGTTCATCTCGATCGCCGAGCCGCACCGGATCTACCGGACCATGGTGGAGATCGCGGCGACCGGCCGGCCCTGCCTGGTCCACCCTCACAACCAGAGCATGTGGCAGGAGCTCACCCGGGAATTCGTCGAGGCGGGCACAACCCTCCCGAAGCACCGGGAGGCCGCCTACACGTACGCGGGGAACTTCGTCCAGAACTCCGCCATCGCCACGGTGATGCTTCTGGCCGACGTGACCAGATGCCGGCTCCGAGTGCTACACAACAACTACCCGCCGGTGATCAGGCTCGTTCGGGGGATGAAGGCGGCGGGGTACCAGGCCGTGATGGAGCAGAACCCATGGGCGATCTTCGGCAAGGGCATCCCGGACCACACGATCGACGAGGGGCCGATCTGGGAGTCGCTGAACGATGGGACGATCGACCTCCTGGCGAGCGACCACGCGCCCCACTCGACCGACGAACTTCTGGAGAGTCGGGCGGACGCGTTCAACTCGATAGTGAGCTCGCTCACGATCGTCGAGCACATGCTGGCGCTGTTCCTCACCCGCATCGCGGAGGGCGCCCCGCTCACGGTGCACCGCCTGGTTCAGCTCTTCTCAACGAACGTGGCCAAGCACCTCGACGTGTACCCACGCAAGGGCACGATCCGGGTGGGCTCCGACGCCGACCTCGTCCTAGTGGACCTCGATGAGCGCGGCATTGTCGACTCCACGAAGCTCTACTCGAAGTGCGGGAACACCCCGTACGAAGGCTGGCCGCTCCGGGGCATGCCGGTAATGACCGTTGCCGGCGGCCGGGTCGTGATGGAGGACCGGGTGGTAACCGCCGAACCAGGATCGGGCCGGTTCATCCCACCCGACGGGGCGAGCTGAGGGCCTTCCATACCACCTCGGGCGTCACCGGCATCGTGATCACGCTCGTGTCGTATCCGCGCAGGGCGTCCACGATCGCGTTAACGATCGCCGGAGGGGCCCCGATCGTACCGGCCTCGCCTCCTCCCTTCGCGCCCGTCGGCACGTTGGGGTTCGGTGTTACGGTCCGATCCAGCACCAGGTCGGGCAACTCCACCGGGCCTGGAGTGACGTAGGAGAATAGCGTCGCCGTCGTGGGTCGCCCGTCCGGCTCGTACCCTACCTCCTCGGTGAGAGCCTGGCCGAGGCCCTGCACGATCGAGCCCTGGATCTGTCCCTCGAGCAGCAGCGGGTTCACCACCACCCCGCAGTCGTCCACCGCCACGAGCCGGGTGACTCGCACCGCTCCGGTCTCCCGGTCGATGTCGACTGTCGCGACATAGGCCCCAAACGGGAACGCCTGCTGTCCGCTGAACCGTGACTCCGCAGACAGAGGTCCGGTCCTGCAGGCGAGGTCCTCCAGCGGGAGCTCCGTGCCAGCCGACCGGACCATCCCTCCTTCGTACTGGAGGGACGCCCGGTCGGTGCCCAAGGCCTCCGCAGCCCGCCGGATCGCCAGGGCGATGAACTCGCAGCATGCGAGGTGGACGGCCGCGCCCCCGATCTGCATTGAGCGGCTCCCGAACGTGCCGCCCCCGCTCGAAACCTCGGCGGTGTCGCCTTGGACCACCCGGACCCGGTCCAGGTCGACCTCCAGCGCCGCAGCGGCGACCTGGGCGAGGGCGGTGCGGTGTCCTTGGCCGTGAGAGCAGGCTCCGCTCCGAATGGTCAGCGTGCCGTCCGGCTCGAGGTCGACCCGCGCGTAGTCGGCGAGGTCGCTCGTTCCTCCGGAACGCTCGACGTACACGGCCATCCCCACCCCCCGCACAACCCGCCCGCCCAGATCGTCGCCGAGGCGCCAGGCCTCGTCGCGGCGGAGCTCCTCGTAGGCAGCCAGCTCGAGGGCGCGGTCAAGTGCCCGGCGGTAGTCGCCACTGTCGTACACGGCGCCAGTCGGCGACGCGTAGGGGAAGGCGTCGGCGGGGATGAGGTTCCGGCGACGGACCTCGCCCGGGTCCAGCCGGAGTCGGTCGGCCAGGAGGTCGATCGACCGCTCCAGGACGTACGCGGCCTCGGGCCGGCCGGCCCCCCGATAGGGTGCGGTGGGTGGCTTGTTCGTAACCACGCCGCGGACGACGGATGAGAGGCGGGGGATCCGGTAGGGCCCCGAGATCAGCCAGGCTGCGAACGTCGGCACCAGCGCTCCGGTCTCTGGGTAGGCACCGAGATCGCCGTCGATCGCCGTCTCCAGCGCCAGGAGGGTCCCGTCGCGAGCAGCGCCGACGCGCAGGCGAATGTTCGACCCCCGCCCGTGCACGGCCGCCAGGAAGGCCTCCCGGCGGTCCTCCACCCACCGGACCGGGCGGCCGAGCTCCAGGGCAAGGCGGCAGGCCAGGACGTACTCCGGGTAAGTCTGACTCTTCCCCCCGAACGCGCCGCCCACCGCGGGGACGCGCACCCGGATCAGCCCGGCATCGAGGCCCAGCGCCGCGGCCAGTCCTGAGCGCAGCCGGTGGGGGGCCTGGTGGGAACACCAAACCGTGAGGCCTCCGCGCGGCTCGGGAACGGCCAGGACGGCCCTTGCCTCGAGCGACAGGTGGGCGAGCCGCCCGATCCGGAAGGTCCCCTCAACGACCACGGGGGCGTTCATGACCGCGGCTCCCGCGTCCTCGTGGCCGGCGCGCTCTTCGAGGACGACGTTGCTCTCCGACTCGAACAGCCTTGGGGAGGCCGAGTCGGCGCCCTCGGTCGGGTCCAGCACCGGGGGCAGAGGCTCGAGGGCGACCTCCGCCAGCTCGGCGGCATCCTCGCCCCGGGCTCGGTGCTCGGCCACCACAACCGCCACGGGTTCCCCGACAAACCGGACCCGGTCTCGGGCCAGGACAGGACGGGAGAACGCCTCCGGGAGCCCGAGCCATGGTGCCGACGGCATTGACGAACTGGGCCCGAGGTCGGCGGCGGCCAAGGCCGTCGCCACGCCCGGTGCTGCGCGGGCCCGTTCGAGCGACACCCCGAGCAGCCGGGCGTGTGGCTCGCGGTTCCGGACGAAGGCGAGGTGGAGGCAGCCGTCGGGGAGCAGGTCCCCCACGAACCGGGCAGAGCCATTGAGAAGCTCGGCGTCCTCGGCCCTGGGGAGGCCCAAGCCGATCGCCGAGCCGCTTGAGTCCGGGCCAGGCATCTGTACATGATATACAGATGCCGGACCTAGACCACCGTCACCACCTCGTGCTACGGGGCGGGGTGGTCGTGACGATGGACGCCGGCCGGACCGTCCTCGATCGCGGCGACGTCGCGGTGGCGGGCGGACGGATCGTCGCCGTGGCGCCCGGTGGGCAGATCCCAGACGCCGCCGGGGGGCGGGTCGTCGACTGCTCGGGATGCGCAGTCCTTCCCGGCCTCGTGGACTGTCATAACCACCTGTTCCAGGGGCTCTGTCGGGGGTTGGGCGACGGTCTCGCGCTGTGGGACTGGCTCACCCGGCTGATCTGGCCATATGCCGACCACGTCACGCCGGAGGATGCCCGGGCGGCTGCCCGGCTCGCCGCGGTGGAGGCCGTGCGGGCCGGCACGACGAGCCTGCTCGACAACCACTACGCCCCCGCCGACCCGGCCTCCACCCTTGCCGTCGCGGAGGCGATGGAGGAGGTCGGGCTCAGAGGCGTGGTCGCCCGGGGCATCTTCGGCCCCCGGACCGACGTGGCCAGGGACCGGGGGATCCCCGACCTGCTGTTCGGGCGAAGCGCGGAAGAGGAACTCGAAGCCACCGCGGCGTGCCTGGATGCCCGGCCGGCAGGCGGCCGGGTGGAGGTCTGGCCCGCCCCAATCAATCCGACGTACGTCGAGCCCGACCTCCTGGTCCGTGCGGTCCGCCTGGCCCGGGATGCGCGCGTCCGCTGGCACACCCATTGCGCCGAAGTCCGGGCCGACGTCGCGACCTCGATGGGCACTCACGGCGTCCGGCCGCTCGTGCGCCTGGCCCGTGAGGGGCTGCTGGAGGGGGGGACGGTCGCCCACGGGATCTGGCTGGACGAAGAAGAGATCATGCACCTGGCGCAGGCCGGCGCCGCGGTGTCGCACTGCCCCGTGGCCAACCAATACCTGGCGTCGGGCGTGGCGCCGGTCGGGGAGCTCCGCCGGGCAGGGGTGGCGGTCGGTCTGGGGACCGATGGCCCGGCCGGCGGTCAGCGCCAGGACCTGTTCGAGTGCATGAAGTCGTCGGTGCTGCTGCAGCGGGTACACGCGCTGGATCCGTCGGCGGCGCAGGCGGAGGATGCCCTGGAGATTGCCACCATCGGAGGAGCGGCCCTCCTGGGGATCGACGGTGGGTCGCTCGAGCCGGGCAAGCTGGCCGACCTGGTAGTCGTGGACCTTCGGGGCCCGCACCTGCGCCCCCTGCACCGCGCGGCGACCGCCCTTGCGTACTCCGCTAGAGGTGCCGACGTGCGCATGACTGTGGTGGGGGGTGAGGTCGTGTTCGAGGACGGCCGGTGCACGCGGGTTGACGAGGGCGAGGTCCTGGTCGAGGCACAGGCGCGGGCCGAGGCGCTGGTGGATCGGGCCGGGCTGTCCCATCTGCGGGCCGTCTGGCGACCGCCGTCGGGCCCGCCTGGCTAGCTGCCCGCGGTCTCTTGCTCGTTCCCGATGATCCTCAGGGTCTGCTGGACGGTGTGGTTCAGGTGCGAGCGCATCGCCCCGACCGCCGCCTCGACGTCGCCCTTCCTGCAGGCCCGGAGGATCTCCTCATGGCCGGAGTCGCCCCGCCCCGAGGCGCGCGCATTCGGCACCACCATGTTCATGTAGGCGCTCGTGGCGTTGCGGATCCCCTCGATCATCTCGCAGAGTCGCTTGCGGCCGGAGGCCGCGTTCAGGCGGGAGTGAAACCGGGTGTTCAAGTCGATCCACCGCTCGTCGTTGTCCGCGACCTTCATCTCGTCGACGATCGCCTGGAGCTCGCGCAGGTCGTCCGTGGTGAGCAAGGGGACCGCTTGAGAGATGACCAGCGTCTCCAGGGCCTCCCGGATCTCGTAGCTCTCCCGCACGTCCTGAACGGTGGGCTGGAAGACCACAACGCCTCGGTGCGGGTCGAGGGTAAGCAGGCCCTGTGCCTGTAGCGCCTGGAAGGCCTCACGGACAGGGGTGGTGCTCACGCCGAGGCGTCCGGCGACCTCCTCTTGACGTAGGCGTGCGCCCGGCGCGAGTTCCCCTCGGCGGATTTCATCGCGGAGGAGGTCGGCCACCACGGCGCTCGTGGTCCGCCTCTCGATAACCTTACCCACGACGCCTCCGACCGCCGGTCGGGAGGACCAGCCCGGATACTATACGCGGACCCTGCTTCACCGCTCCAGAAGGCCACCGTACGGTAGGCGCCGGTTCGCCCCAGGGTCGACATGCCTCTAATATCGCCGACATAATATACGTTCGCCGGCCCGGGGCCGGGGAGGCACGCGTTCCCCGACGGACGAGGAGGAGCGGATGATCGACGAACTCGAAGCGATGCTGCGTCCCCCGGCATTGCCGATGGCTGAGTACCCGCCCAAGTCGATCCTGCTGGCGAGCGGCGAGCCTATGGTCGTCCGCCAAGCCTCGATCGAAGAGGTCGACGCGATGCTGAGATACATCCAGCCGCTTGTGTGGTTGAACCGTGACTACTACGACATCGTGGCTGCACGCCTATTCGCGGAACTGCTCGGGTGGAGGCGGTACCGCGTGCGCAACGAATACTGCCTGGTGGGGGTCATCGACGGGGTCCTCGCCGGCATTGTGAACGGGCGGATGTTCGATGAGAAGCACGGCGTCAGCTACCACACCCTCGCACTCAGGCGCGGGCTGCGGATAGGTGCGCACCTATTCGCCTCGAAGATGGAGCACCACATCGAATTCCTGGGCCAGGAGGAGGTCTGGATCGTGGCCGAGAGCCCGATCGGGCATCGCCGATGGATGATCGAGTACCCGTTGGCCCCGAAGTCCGAGATCCAGCACGAGCTCGGCGGGGCATCGTCGTGGGTCCTCAGCCGCGACACGTACTTCGCCGCGAAGCCACGGCTCGTTTCAGGTACGCGGCCGGTCTCCGAGGAGCAGCTGGCCTCTTCGTACCCGATCGGTGAGCCAGACCTGCAGACGATGCTTGTGCAGATCGAGGACACTCTGGAGGCCCGCATATGAGAGACGTCGCCATCGTCGGGATCGGGTCCACCCAGTTCGGCCGGGCCCAGTGGAGCCTGCTGAAGCTGATGGCGGAGGCGTCGTCCGAGGCCATCAACGACGCGTCCCTCGGCGAGCGGTCGATCGACGCGGTCTACGTCGGCAACATGGGTTCGGTCCGAAACAATCGTCAGGCCGGCATCGCTAGCGCACTGGTCGATCGCCTCAACCTGCTCCCGGCAGCAGCCGACGCCGTCGAGAACGGTCCGGCCTCCGGCGCCTCGGCAGTCAAGAACGGCTTCCTCGCGATCGCCTCCGGTTTCTACGACCTGGTCCTCGTGTGCGGTGGGGAGCGGATGCAGGAGGTCAACAACTTCGAGACAACCGAGTTCGTCTCGTACCTGTCGCACCGGTACGCGGAGTACGTCTATGGGGTCACCCTTCCGGCGCTTGCCGGGATGTTCGCCCGCTTGTACATGGAGCGGTACGACGTCCATCCCGAGCACCTCGCGATGGTGGCCATCAAGAACCACGCGAACGGGGTCCTCAACAGCCGGGCGCACCTCCGGACCCCGGTCACGATGGAGGGTCTGATCACGGGTCCCGACGCGATGATGAACAATCCGTGGATCGCCGACCCGCTTCGGTTCTTCGACTGTTGTCCGGTGAGCGACGGCGCCTCCGCAGTCCTGCTTGCGCCGGTAGAGATCGCCGGCGAGCTCACGGACCGGCCGGTGACGATCGCAGGCATCGGTCAGGCCACGGACACTCATTCGGTCCACGAGCGGCCGGATCCCACCGAGCTCACGGCGGTGCATGTCGCGTCGGAGAAAGCGTTCGCGATGGCCCGGCTGGAACCCTCGGACATCGACGTGGCAGAGCTGCACGATGCCTTCACCATCCTTGAGATCGCGGAGAGCGAGCAGGCCGGGTTCTTCCCGAAAGGCGAGGGCCACAAGGCGCTCGAGGCCGGGGACACCGAGATCGGAGGGCGGCTGCCCATCAACCCGTCCGGCGGTCTCAAGGCCAGGGGTCACCCGGTCGGGGCGACCGGCGTGTCCCAGGTCGTCGAGGTGGCTCGCCAGCTGCGCGGGGACGCTGGCGACTACCAGGTATCGGGCTCGCCCGAGCACGGGTTCGCCCTCAACTTCGGCGGCTTCGGGAACAACGTGCTCGCGACCGTGCTCAAGCGGGGGGTGTGAGATGGCAGATTCGGTCGTCGCCGCGAGGTGCGAGAAGTGCGGAAAGCTCTCCTACCCGACCCACTTCTCGTGTCCCTCCTGCGGGGGGACCAGCTTCGAGAGCACGCCCGTCGAGGGGGGCGGAACGCTCCTGACCTGGACCCGGGTCTACGCGCTGCCCCTCGACTACGCGGACCTGTTCATCACGCTCGGCATCGTCGAGATGGACTCGGGTATCCGGGCCACCGGCAGGCTCGAGATCGACGAGCCGAGGACGGGGGCGCGGGTGAGGGCCAGCGTGGGGAAGGTCCGCGAGATCGGGGGCAAGACGATCAGCGGTCTGGTGTTCAGAACCGCGTGACGTCGCGGCCGCAGCCCGCGGGAGATATGGGCCGGTGCCTGTTCGACGGGCACTTCCACATCGTCGAACCGCGGTTCGTGCTCCGGTGCAGCGAGAGGTTCGCGCCGGAGCCGGTCACCGTGGAGGACTACTGGGTCATGCGAGGAGGTATGCGCTGGCAACCGGCGCCGTGGTAACGGGCTCAATCCAAGGCTACGACGACGGCTACGTCGTGTCAGCCCGGACGCGGCGCCCGTCCGAGGATACTCAAGTCGACCTGATCCCCGGCTCGCCTGGGGAGGAGGCGAGTGGAAGGGTACTGGTGGACAACGGCCTCCGGTTGTATCGGTTCGGGTGACGACAGTGGACCTGATCCTCCGGCGAGCCCGCCTCGAGCAACGCGATGGGATTGTGGACATCGCGGTCGAGGGAGGCGCCATCGCCGCGATCGCTCCGCGCGTGCCTGCGGAAGCACCCGTCGAGCTTGAGGCGGAGGGCCGTTTGGTCAGTCCCGCATTCGTGGACCCCCACATCCATCTCGACAAGGTTGAGGTTTTCCCTCTGCTTCCGCCGAACCGCACGGGGACCTTGAGCGAGGCAATCGAGCTGCTTCACCGAACGAAGCGAGCGGCCTCTGTGGAGGAGATCGCCGCCCGCGCAGGCGCTGTGATTCGTCGCGCCGTTGCCGCGGGGACCACGTTCATCCGCACCCATGTCGACGTGGACACCGTGGGCGGCCTCCGACCGCTCGAGGGAGTCGCCCGGGCCCGCGCCGAGCACGCCGACCTGTGCGAGATCCAGATCGTGGCGTTCCCCCAGGAGGGCATTGAGCGGGACCCCGGGACCGAGGATCTGATGCGCGAGGCGATGGAGCGTGGGGCGGATGTGGTTGGGGGGATGCCCCACTGGGAGCGGACACCCGATGCGTCCCAGCGCCATGTCGACGTGTGCCTGGACCTCGCAGTTCGCCACGACGCGGACGTGGACATGCACATCGACGAGACCGACGATCCTAGATCGAGGACCCTGGAGGTGCTGATCGACGCCACGGAGTCGTATGGATGGGGCGGCCGGGTTGCCGCTGGCCACGTATGCGCCATGGCGGGGTGGGACGATGGCTATGCAGCGGACATGGTCGCCCGCGCCGCATCGGCAGGTGTGGCGCTCATCACCAACCCCTGCACGAACCTGCTCCTCCAGGGTCGAATGGATAACGAGCCGCGTCGGCGCGGGCTCCTCCGGGTGAAGGAGGCGCTGGCAGCGGGCGTGGTGGTTGGCTGCGGCCAGGACTGCGTGAACGATGCCTTCTACCCGTTCGGGGCGGCGGACCAGCTCCAGGTGGCACTGGTCCTGGCCCACGCCGCGCAGCTCTCCACGCCGTCCGAGATTGCCGCCGCCCTCCGGATGGTCCGCCACGATGCGGCGCGTATCCTCCGCCTCGAGCGGTACGGCGTGGCGGAGGGCAGCCAGGCGGACCTCGTCGTGCTCGACGCAGAGGACTTGCACGAGGCTCTGCGCTACCAGGTTCCGAGGCGATGGGTGATCCGGCGGGGTCGCGTGGCGGCCGAGACGGTTACGGGACGACGTCTCCACCGGGAGCCCATGGCGGACGCGGCGGCAGACGCATGACCGAACGGGTCGTCGTCCTGCCGGATACCTATCGCGACTCCGTTGCCCTGATGCGGATCTCGAAAGAGGTCGGGGGGCGGGCCGGGGTACTTGCGGCCGCCGTGGTCATGGGCACGCCCCTCAACGTCGGGCTGGTCGGTGACCTCGGCTTCGAGCTCCCGGACGCTGGGCCCAACGATCTCTTGGTGGCCATCCGGGCCGGGTCGGCCGAGGACGCCGATGCAGCGGTCGCAACCGCGGAGGCCCTGCTGGCCGAGCGGGCCCCCCACGGGGTCGACGGCGGCGTGGTCGCGGCTCCCCGCTCGATCGCTGCAGCCGCACGACAGGACTCTGGGCTCTCGATCGCGTTCGTCTCCGTGCCAGGGGCTCACGCCGCATACGAGTTGGCGTCCGCCCTGGAGAACGGTCTCCACGTGTTCTGCTTCTCCGATGGCGTGGGTCTGCTCGAGGAGGCCACGCTGAAGCAGCTCGCCGCGGAGCGGGGGCTCCTCTTGATGGGTCCCGATTGCGGGACGGCCATCGTGGACGGCGTGGCCTTCGGCTTCGCCAATGCTGTCCGCCGGGGCCCCGTGGGGGTAGTGGGTGCCTCCGGAACAGGAACCCAGGAGCTTTGCTGCTTGCTCGACATGGCGGGCGTGGGCGTCTCTCACGCGATCGGCGTCGGTGGCCGGGACCTCTCTTCCGAGGTTGGCGGAATCATGACCCTCCGGGCCCTGGAACTGCTCGCGTCGGATCCCGCCACGAGCGTGATCGTGGTGGTGTCCAAGCCGCCGGACACGGCAGTGGCGGACCGCGTCGTCGCGGATGCTGCGCGGACCTCACGGCCCGCGGTGGTGTGCTTCCTTGGCACGGACCGGCCATCCTCCGGGCTGCCGAACGGCGTGGAGGTGACCGGGTCGCTGGAGGAAGCCGCTCGGATGGCCGCGGATCTTGCCGGGCGGCCGCTCATCCCCAGCGCCGATCCTCAACCGGAAACGGTCACCGCAGGAGATATCCGGGGATTGTTCACGGGCGGGTCTCTCTGCGACGAGGCGATGGCATTGGTGGCTCGACGGGTCGGCCGGGTGGCCTCGAACACCCCTCTTCGCCCTGATTGGGCTCTCGAGGACGTGAGGAGAAGCGAGGGACATACCTTCATCGACTTCGGCGACGACCGGCTAACCGAAGGTCGTCCCCACCCGATGATCGACCCGACCATAAGAAACCGTCGGTTCCTTGAGGAGGCGGCTGACGCGGCGGTGGGGGTGGTGGTGCTGGACGTGGTCCTGGGGTTCGGCGCGCACCCCGATCCTGCGTCGGAGCTGGGTCCGTTGGTGGAAGGTGCTCTTGACGGGCGCGCGGGGACACTCTCCGTTGTCGTGGACGTTTGCGGGACGCCGGCGGATCCCCAGGACGTCACGGCCCAGGCCGCACGGCTTGGTGAGGCGGGGGCACTGATCACCCGAAGCGCAGCTCAGGCAGCGCGTACGGCACTCCGAGCCGCGGGACCCGTGGACCGATGACCGACGGCGGAATCCTCGGTAGGCACCCCAGGGTCGCCAACATCGGGGTGGACGTGTTTGCGGACGAGATGGAGGGTCAGGGCGTCGAGGTGACCCGGGTCGATTGGCGCCCTCCCGCCGAGGGAAGCGAGACCGCGCTGGCGCTTCTCTCCCGCGCGGCCCCTCAGGTGGCCGCAGGGAACGACGAGGTGATCGCCCGGCTCCAAGGATCGCGTCCGCTCCTCGTTGGGGTGGGCACGGCAGGCGACGTCATCCCCGGCATGGACCACTCGACTCTCTTGCATGCCGGTCCGCCAATCGAGTGGGTCGACATGTCCGGCCCCGTGCGGGGGGCGGTGATCGGCGCTGCGATCCATGAGGGCCTGGCCGCCACGCCTCAAGAAGCCGAGCGGCTCGCTGCCTCAGGTGCATTCCGCTTCTCTCCCACGCATGAGCACTGCGCCGTAGGGCCGATGGCCGGGATCGTCAGTGCATCGATGCCGGTGTGGATCGTGGAGAACGACCCGCGGGGGAACCGAGCGTACTGCACGATGAACGAGGGGCTCGGGAAGGTCCTCCGCTATGGGGCGTTCGACCGGGAAGTCTTGGACCGCCTGGCGTGGATCCGGAAGGTGCTCGCCCCGCTGATGCAAGATGCGATCGCCGGGCTCGGAGAGCCGCTGGACCTGCGATCTTTGATCGCTCAAGCCCTCCAGATGGGCGACGAGGGGCACAACCGCAACCGGGCGGGAACCTCACTCTTTCTCCGCGAGCTGTTCCCGTCACTCCTGGCGCTCGACGCCCCGTCCGCCGACAAGATCGCGGCGGTGCGGTTCGTGAGCGACAACGACCACTTCTTCTTGAACCTGACCATGCCCGCGGCGAAGGCCACCGCCGACGCCGCGGCCGGCATACGCGAGAGCTCGATCGTGGTGACCATGACCAGGAACGGAACGGAGTTCGGAGTCCGGCTGGCGGGGACCGGGGACCGCTGGTTCACCGGCCCCGCCGGGATCGTCGAGGGGCTGTTCCTCCCAGGGTTCGGTCCGGAGGACGCCAACCCCGACCTGGGCGACAGCGTGATCACCGAGACCGTCGGCCTCGGTGGGCTGGCCATGGCCAGCGCTCCCGCCATCGTCAACTTCGTGGGGGGCTCCGCCGCGGACGCGGTCGACGCGACGACCTCGATGTACGGCATTACGTGGTCGGAGAGTGCGCACTACCGGATCCCCGCGCTCGATTTCCGGGGGACCCCCCTCGGTATCGACTGCCGCGAAGTGGTCCACACGGGCGTGCTGCCGGTGATCAACACGGGCATCGCCCACCGCGATCCTGGCATCGGTCAGGTCGGTGCTGGCGTGGTTCGCCCGCCGATGCGGGCGTTCGTCGAAGCCCTGAGCGCCCTGGCCGAAGCAGCGGTGCCCTGATGGTGGTCTTGTCCCTGAATACAGTCGCCCCGGCGGCCATGCATGCTCTGGCCGCCAGCAGGGAGGGGCGCGTGCTGGGGTGGGGGCCACGCGCCGGGTATGTGCAGCTGGACTCGTTCGTGTTGGCTGTGAATCCCGCCGGGACCCCGCTCATGCCCAACGGAGTGACCGTCGAGGTAGCCACGCTTCCCCCGATCTCCGGCCGCCAGACGTGGGTAGACGCGGGTCTTATCCGGACGCACGGACTCTCTCTAGTCTGGGATCCCACGGCGCCCCCGGTCTGGGATCCCCGGGTTAGCTCCCAGGTGGTTACACGCGAGACAGTGGAAGCCCGAGGGCGGGCGATCGCGGAGATCACGGGGAGGCTCCGGCTCGATGTCCATCCGGCAGCGTTGGAGGCCGGCGGGACCTTGCGCCAAGGCGCTGACGTGCTCGTCGCGGCCCGTGAGATGCTGGGTCGGGGACCCGGACTGACCCCCGAGGGTGACGACGTGCTCGCAGGGGCCGTCGCGACCGTGCGGGCCTTCGGCGGCGCCTGCGGGTTGGACCCGGATCGATGGGTCGCCCCGTTCGAGGAGCTCGATCTCGATGGCTTCACGACCGGTCTATCCGCGACCCTGCTCCGGTTGGCCCTCCGCGGACACGTGATCCAGCCGGTCCGCCCGCTCCTGGACCTGTCCCGCCAGGCGTCGAGCTCGGATGTGGAGAAGCTCCTTCGAGTTGGTCACTCGACGGGGCGAGCGTACGCGGCCGCGATCGCGGGCACGGCGGCTGCTCTTGCCGCGACCGCGCCGGGATGACTGTATCCATGACGATGCGAAGCGGGCGAGAGCCCGGGGAGGTGAATGGATGAAGGAGCTTCGGCTGCTTGACCTGTCCCAAGACTTCGGGATGCACACGCCCGGCTTCGCCGGGTACGCCGGGCCCCAGATCCGGTGGATCAAGCGATTGGCCTTCGAGACCGTTGGTGGGCAGGAGTTGTGCACGACGCTGCACGTCGGTACGCACCTGGACGCCCCGATCCACTTCTTCTCCGGGGGGAAGACCATCGGAGAGCTGGACTTGCAATGGCTGGTGGGGCCGGCGTGCGTGGTCGACCTGGAGCGGATGGGAGTCGGGGACTACGACCTCTATGGGCCCGAGGAGTTCGAGCGTTGGGAGCGTGATACAGGCCTCAGCATCGACCGGGGCGACATCCTCATCGTGCACACCGGATACCACCGCTTCTACCCGGATAACTGGACCGATCGGAGTCAGGTGGACGAGACCCGGTACTTCATCCGCCACCCCGGACCTACCCGCGAGTTCGCGGAATGGATCCTTGACCGCGGAGTCCGATGGATGGCCATCGATGCTGGCAGCCAGGACCACCCGATGAACACCGTGATCCGAAAGATCCGTGCGGACGAGGCAGAGGACGCCGAGGAAAAGCTGGGCCGCCCGCTGGCCGACATCTGGCCGAAGAAGGATTATCAGATCATGCATACCTTGCTGTTCCCGCACAACGTGATCCACATCGAGAACCTCGGCGGTGACATCGACAAGGTACTTGACCAGAAGGTGATGTTCGGGTGCTTCCCTTGGCGGTTTCAGGGGGGTGAGGCCGCGTTCTGTCGCGCGGTCGTGTTCTTGGACGGGGCATAAGCTGGTCGGTCTGCGCCGGCTACGGTCTCGGCTCACTGGCCCGATTCGCCCGACAGGACGCGTAGCTCTAGGTCACCCCACGTCAGAGGCCCGAAACGAAGGTAGGTCACACCCGCGGCGGCAGCGGCGATCTCATCATCCGCATGGTCGCCGATATACACGGGCTTGCTGCGATGAGGAGCCAGAAGTCGAAGAGCCTCAACAATCAGGTCGGCTTTGCTGCGACGATCGTGTGGGGATGCCCTACCGACCACGATGTCCACGAGACCGGCGAGCCTCCCTGCCTCCAGAGTGGCCGTGGCCAGCGACGTCAGTTTGTATGTGGCGACTGCCACGGAGATACCCGCTCCTGCAAACGAGGCCAGTGCCTCCCTTGCTCCAGGATGCGCGGGGGAGGAGCCCTCACTCAGGACGGCAGGGTGAAGAGCCCGGTAGGCTTCAGCTGCCCGTCCAGCCAGCTCGGTGTCGCCGACGAGCATCGGTAGGGTCTCCTCCAGGGGAGGGCCCACACAGAAACCCAGATCGCGGTCCTCGGCGACCGGAGCCCCGACTTCCGCGCATGCTAGGCGGACTGTGGCAATGATGGCGGGCCCGGAGTCGACAAGTGTCCCATCCAGATCACAGACCACCGGATTGAACGCTTCATGCTCCACGAGGCGGCACCTCCTTCCAGTTCCTGCCACGTTACGAGGATCGGGCATCTGGCTACGCCAAAGCGTTAGAACCCAAGGGATTGTTCGTCGCTGCGTTCGCTCATCGGAGCCGGAACATCACAGCCAATAGTGAGCGCTCCGCTGGGCCGCCGAGAGGCGGTTTGGGCCGAGAGGCGGTTCGGATCGACGGCCGCAGGCGACTGGTTCCCAGAGCAGGCCGTCGGCTGGCCCAGGTAACGAACCGCCGCAACGGCCTGGGGCCGTGGGCGCCTCCTGCCTACCCGGATCCCCAGGACTGGTGCAACCCGCCGGGCCGGGGCCTCGGGCCGAGGCCGACCTTGGACACCGGCAACCCGCTGGTCGACGCGTACCTGTGGGTGAAGACGCCCGGGGAGTCC
>DASUTW010000268.1:0-4716 GCA_036374395.1 Actinomycetota bacterium | reverse complement strand
ACGCTCGCCCTCCGGGATCGCCGCCCGCACGCGGCGCATCTCCGCACGGAGGGCGGCCTTGACGGGATCGTCGGTCACGGTCGCTCCTGATTAAGTCGTGGGTGAGCAGGTGCCGACAACGAAAGGGAGAGAACCGATGCGCGCGCGTCGCTCATCCCGGGAAGCCAACGCGCGAGGGGCCCTGCCGTGACCCTGCGCGCTCGCCTCACGCTGTTCTTCGCCGGCATCGTCGTCGTCCCCCTCGTCGCGGCCACGCTCGTCCTCCAGATCCTGGTTACCCAGGAGGTGCGCCGTCGGTCCGACGCCCGGCTCGAGGCCGCCTCCGCCACGCTCTCGACCCTCTGGCAGGAGCGCCTGACCGTGGCCGAGCGGGAGACCGGCCGCGCGGCGTCCGTGGCGGCCGAGCTCCTCCCCGGCCGCGGCACAGCGCTCGATGAGCGACTCGAGGTGGAGCGCTCCGCCGCGGGTCTCGATTTCCTCGTCGTCACGAACCCTCAGGGCGGCATCATCGCATCGTCGATGGGGTCCCCGTTGTTCGCCCGGGGGGTTGCTCCCCCCACGGCCTTCGACATCGTGGGCGAGCGCAGCGTGCCGGGGCTGCTCCGGGCCCGGGCTCCGATCTCCGTGTCGGGCAACCTGGGGGGCGTCGTCGGAGGCTGGTTCGTGGACACGGAGTTCCTGAGAGAGCTCGTGGGACCGGCGGACGTCGATCTGATCCTTCGATCCGGGATGCGGGTGCTGGCCGCGACGGAGGCCTCCCTCGGAGACCTCCCCGCCCGGGGGCCGTTCCCCGTCTCCGTCGATGACGGCCGTCGTGTCACGGTGACCCAGATCCGTGGGCAGACCGGCGAGATCGTGCTCGTGACGCCCGAGGAGGTGGCGGGCGTCCACGGCGCCGTCTGGGGGGTCGCCGTGCTGGGGCTGCTGATCGCGAGCATGCTGGGCTACCTGCTTGCCGGCGTGATCGGGAGGCCCGTGTACGAGCTCGCCGAGGGTGCGCGTCGGGTCGCCGCCGGAGACTTGCACACCCGCGTGATGGTCGGGGACCGCGGCGACATCGGGAACCTCGCCGACGCCTTCAACCAGATGACCGAGAACCTCGAGACCTACGTGACCCGGCTGGAGGAGTCGCGCGATGAGCTCCGCCGGAACCTCGATCGGCTCGGGGCCACGCTCCGGTCCACCCACGACCTCGATGCGATGCTGAGCGTGATCGTGGACACGGCCGCCGCGACGCTGCACGCGTCCACCGCCGCGCTGTTCCTCCTCACGCCCTCGGGGAAGCGGCTGCGGCTCCAGGCGGTCCTGGGGTACGAGCCGTCGGCGGCCACCGAGATGCGCCTGGGGAAGGGGATCGCCGGCCGAGCGGCGGAGGGCCGTCCCGTCCTCGTGCCGTCCCGCCTGGAGGAGATCCCGGAGCGGTCGCCGGCCGAGCCCCCGGCCACCACAGCCATCGCCGTCCCGCTCGTCCGCGGCACGAGCACGATCGGCGTGCTCGCGCTCTACGGCCGCACGCTCCCCGACCCCTTCACCGAGGACGACGCGGCGACGCTCGCCTCGTTCGCCGGCCAGGCCTCGGTGGCGATCGAGAACGTCCTCCTCCACCAGGAGGCCGAGCGTCTGTCCCTGACCGACGGGCTGACGGGCGTGTGGAACCGGAGGTTCCTCCAGCTCCAGCTCCAGAAGGAGATCGACCGGGCCCAGCGCTTCGGGCGGCCGCTCTCCCTGCTCCTCGTCGACATCGACCGCTTCAAGGCGACCAACGACGAGCACGGCCACCTCGTCGGCGACGAGGTCCTGGTCGAGGTCGTCCGCCGGATCGTGGACTCGACCCGCAGCAACATCGACGTGGTGGCCCGGTTCGGAGGCGAGGAGTTCGTGGCGCTGCTGCCGGAGACCCCTCGGGAGGGCGCCCGAGTCGTGGCCGAGAAGGTGCGCCAGGCCATCTCCCTTCGCCCGGTGCAGGCGGAGGGAGTCGGGGCGGGCGTCCACGTCACCGTGAGCGTCGGGGTGGCCTCCTACCCGGAGGACGGCACGACGGTCGACGCGCTCCTGCGGGCTGCCGACCGGGCGATGTACCGGGCCAAGGAGGCGGGGCGGGACCGGGTGGAGCTGGCCGTCTCGGGCGAGTCGACCGCGAGGGGCTCGGGCGGCTAAACTTCCGGCGCACCGTCCGTCGACGCTGGAGGGAGCGTGAAGGTCAGGAAGGCCGTGATCCCGGCGGCCGGTCTCGGCACGAGGTTCCTGCCGGCCACGAAGGCCCAGCCCAAGGAGATGCTGCCGGTCGTGGACAAGCCGGCGATCCAGTACGTGGTCGAGGAGGCGGTCCGGGCGGGGATCGAGGACATCCTCATCATCACGGGTCGTGGGAAGCGCACGATCGAGGACCACTTCGACCGCTCCGTCGAGCTCGAGTTCTACCTGGAGCAGGCGGGGAAGCACGAGGAGCTGAAGGCGGTGCGGCACATCTCCGAGATGGCCTCGATCCACTACATCCGTCAGAAAGACCCGCGAGGGCTGGGGCACGCCGTGGCCGTGGCCGAGCCGCACGTCCAGGGCGAGCCGTTCGCGGTGCTGCTGGGCGACGACATCGTCGTGGCCGACCCGCTGCTGGAGCGGATGATCGGCGTGTACGAGCGCTACGGGCGCAGCGTGATCGCGGTGCAGGAGGTTGCCCGCAGCGACATCCACCTCTACGGCTCGATCAAGCCCGAGTACGTCGAGGACGACCTGGCGCGGGTCCTGGACATCGTGGAGAAGCCCGCGGCCGACGAGGCGCCGTCCACGCTCGGGGCGATCGGGCGGTATGTGCTGACGCCGGAGATCTTCGAGGCGCTCCGCGAGACCTCCCCGGGGGCGGGCGGAGAGATCCAGCTCACCGACGCGATCAAGATGCTCGCCAGCGAGCAGGCCGTCTACGCCCTCGTCTACGAGGGTGAGCGGTTCGACATCGGGAAGAAGCTGGACTACCTACGCGCCACGATCGAGCTTGCCGTCGACCGCGACGACCTGGGGCCGGGGCTCCGCGCGTACCTCGCGGACCTGGTCCAGAGGAAGAAGCTGCTCTGATCGTGCGCTCCATCCAGGAGGCGCGCGAGTCCATCCTCCGGGCGGTGGAGCCTCTCGCCCCGATTGAGCTGCCGCTCCAGGAGTCCCATGGGTGCGTGCTCGCCGCAGACGTGATGGCCGAATACGATCTGCCGCCGTTCTCCTCGGCCGAGGTGACCGGCTACGCGGCTCGGGCCGCCGATATCCACGCCGCGACCGAGGACGCCCCGGTGCCGCTCAGGCTGTCGTCCGGGGAACCCGGTCGGCCCGCGGGAGGAACGGTCGGCTGGGGCGAGGCCGTGGCGGTGGCCGCCGGCGCGCCGGTCCCGGCGGGCGCCGACTGCGTGGTCCCGCTCGACCGGTGCCGTGTCGAGGGGGGAGGGGTCGCCGTCGTAGCGCCCGTCGAGTCGGGCGAGTTCATCCGGCCGGCCGGTCGCGACGTGCGGGCGGGGGAGACCCTCGTCCCCGCCGGGAGGAAGCTGTCGTCCGCGGAGATGGCGATCCTGGCGGCGGCGGGGCGCCCGGCTCCGCCCGTGTACCCACGGCTGCGGGTGGGCGTGATGAGCATCGCCCAGGCCCTGGCGGAGCCCGGGCGCCCCGCCGCCTTCGGCCAGGCGAGGGAGGCCGCCTCGTTCGCCGTCGTGGGCGCCCTCCGGGACGCGGGGGCGGTCCCGTATCGCGTGGGGATGGTGCCCCCCGTGGAGGGGGAGCTCCGCGAGGCGGTCGTGACGAACCTGGCCCGCGCCGACTCGTTCGTCTGCACCGTCGGAGCGTCCGACGCGGACCTCGATCCCGAGGCGCTCGACGTCCTCGACGTCGAGTTCGAAGACGTGGCGATGTTCCCCGGCATGACGTTCGGCTTCGGCGTCGTGGAAGGGGTCTCCTTCTTCGTCCTCCCCGCCTCGCCCGTCTCGGCGTTCGTGCTCTTCGAGATGCTCGTCCGCCCGGCCATCCTCCGCATGATGGGGCGACGCGACGTCTCCCGCCCCGAGGTGAGGGCGGTCCTGGAGGAGGACGTCTCGGGCCCGTCCGGCGTCACGATGTTCGTCCCCGCCCGCGTGGAGCACCGGGACGGGTGGAGGGCGACGCCCACCGGCGGGGGCGACCAGGATAGCTTCGCGGCCCTGGTGCGGGCCAACGGCCTCGTCATGATCCCCCCCGGCGACACGGAGCCGGCGGCCGGAGACGAGGTCCGCGTGCGCATCTTCCGGCCCCTGGAGCGCTGAGGGGCGAGATCGCCGGAAATGTTTGAACCACTACATCTTGGGTGCTAGCGTGCGCCGAAGGCCCATATCTGGCGGCTCGACCGGGGAACGGCCGACGGAGGTGCTGGGCGTTGGATTGGCTTCTACTCGCGGTTTTGGGCATCATCTGGGCCGTACTGCTCATGCCGCGGCGCTCGAGAGGGGGCGTGCGGCCGACGCCAGGAGACTTCTCGGTGTTCACGCAGCAACGCAGGGTGCTGATGCCTCGTTCGGACGAGCGGTTCCTCGGGCCGAGGGACCGGGCCCGCTCGCGGATGCTGGAGCGGAGACGCCGGGTCCTCACCGTGCTGCTGGAGGGGATCGGGCTGACTGCTCTCATCGGGTCCGTCCCTCCGCTGCGCGAGATGTGGGTCCTCAGCGGGATCCTCGTGGCCCTGCTCGGCGCCTACGTCTGGATGCTGCT
>DASUTW010000267.1:0-3210 GCA_036374395.1 Actinomycetota bacterium | reverse complement strand
TTCGAGGTCCGTCGCGTGGAGGTGCGCGGGAACGGGAGGGTGGGGCCGGGTCAGATCCGGAAACTCGTCCAGCCCGCCCAAGGGAGGAACCTCTGGCTCGTGCCGCTGGAGGATCTCGCCCGGGCCGTGTCGTCCCATCCGTGGGTGGCCCGCGCCGACATACGTCGCGAGCTCCCCTCGACCCTCGTGGTCGAGATCGAGGAGCGCATCCCGATCGGCTGGGTTGCGGACCCTGGCGGGGGAGCGGCGGTGGCCGCGGACGGGATCGTGGTCCAGCGGCGGCCGGAGGCCGCGGGCCTCGTCTCGCTCGGAGCCGTGGACGAGATCCAGCGCCCGGGGACGCCGACGGTCGCCCCGGCGGCCTCTCTCCGAGTTGCGGCCTCCCTCCCCGCTCGGATCCGCCGCGAGGTGGCGGCCGTCTCCCGCCGCGGCGAGGGGATCATCCTCCGGATGAGGTCGGGGGCGAGGATCCTCTACGGGAGGGCGGAGGCTCTGGGGGCGAAGCGGGCCACGCTGGCGGCCGTCCTGAGCTGGATCGACGAGAACGAGGTCCCCGCCGGCATCGTCGACCTCCGGGCACCCGCGACCCCGGCCATCCGGCCCGTCTCCCTCCGAGCCGGAACCCGGGGTTGACGCCCCCTCCAGGATGGTGTAGATTCCTCGCCCTGTAGGGCAGGTTTACATAACTTTCAACCTTGAGTTTAGGTTGAGGCTTCGAGCGTGGGGGCGCTGAGGCTACCGGGGAGGCAGCGGATGAACGCGATGCACGCTCCACAGAACTACCTGGCGGTCATCAAGGTCGTCGGGATCGGCGGCGGCGGCGTCAACGCCGTGAATCGGATGATCGAGGCCGGCCTCAAGGGGGTCGAGTTCATCGCCATCAACACCGACGCTCAGGCGCTCCTGATGTCCGAGGCCGACGTGAAGCTGGACATCGGCCGGGAGACGACCCGCGGGCTGGGCTCGGGGTCGGACCCGGAGATCGGCCGGCGGGCCGCCGAGGAGCACGGGGACGAGATCGAGGAGATCCTGAAGGGCGCCGACATGGTGTTCATCACGGCCGGCGCGGGCGGCGGCACCGGCACGGGTGGCGCCCCGATCCTGGCCCGGATCGCGCGCGACCTGGGCGCCCTGACGATCGGCGTGGTGACGCGGCCCTTCTCCTTCGAGGGCAAGCGGCGGGCGACGCAGGCGGACATGGGGATCCAGGAGCTGCGGGAGCACGTCGACACGCTGATCATTGTCCCGAACGACCGCCTCCTCCAGGTCTCGAGCGAGGAGACCCCGATGCTCGACGCCTTCCGGCTCGCGGACGAGATCCTCTACCAGGGGGTGGAGGGCATCACGAGCCTCATCATGACCCCCGGCCTCATCAACCTCGACTTCGCGGACGTGAAGACCGTGATGACGAGCGCCGGCTCGGCCCTGATGGGGATCGGGCACGGGGCCGGCGACGACCGCGCGGTGGAGGCGGCGCAGAACGCCGTCTCGTCTCCGATGCTCGAGGCCTCGATCGAGGGGGCCAGGGGCGTGCTGCTCTCCATCTCGGGCGGCTCGGGGCTCACCCTCCACGAGGTCAACCGCGCAGCCGAGACGATCACGAGGGCCGCCCACCCAGAGGCGAACATCATCTTCGGCGCGGTGATCGATGACTCGCTGGGTGACGAGTGCCGCGTCACGGTGATCGCGGCTGGCTTCGACAAGCTGGGGACGACGACGATCGTCCGCCCCCGGACCTTCGAGGTCGAGGTCGGCGGGGAGGACCTCGAGGAGGAGGAGATCCCCGTCCCCTCGATCCTGCGAGAGTCCGAGGACGAGGACGATGTGTTCCAGGAAGCCGGAGAGGAGGAGGAGGAGGCCCGTCCGGCCCGGGTGGTGATCAGCGCCGACGACACCGATGCCGACGAGGACCTCGACATCCCGGACTTCCTGAAGTAGGGGGCCGGAACGGCCCCCCACGAGGTGTGGGGGCGGGGAGGGCCCGAACGAGGCGCCCTTCCCCCGCCTTGACGGTGTGGCCCTCCCCGCCCCCACCCACCCTCGATGGAGCGACGCGCGCTGACCGACGGCCTCAACGCCCTCGTCCCGGAGGGCATGGAATCTCACGGCTTCCTCGCGGCCTTCACCGAGCGTCGAGGGGGCGTGAGTGAGCCACCGTACGACAGCCTGAACCTCGGCCTGCACACGGGGGACCGGCCCGACGTCGTCGCCGAGAACCGGCGCCTCGTGGTCCGGACGCTGGGGCTCGACCGGTGGGCGGCGGGCGAGCAGGTCCACGGCGGCGGTGTCGTTCGGGTGGATGAGCGATGGGCATCCCGGGGCTGGGACGGGCCGCCGATCGACGGGGCCGACGCGCTGGCGGTCGCCCGGGCCGGGCTGCCGGTGGCGGTGCTCACCGCGGACTGCCTTCCCATCGCGCTGGCCTCTCCTCTCGAGGGGCTTCTGGTCGCGGTCCACGCGGGATGGCGGGGCCTGGCGGCCGGGATCGTCGACGCCGCCCTGGCGAGCTTCGATCGACCTGGAGAGATCCACGCGGCGATCGGCCCGGCCATCGGCCCGTGCCACTACGAGGTCGGCGAGGACGTCGGCCGCGCCGTCTCGGAGGGATCGGCGACGGGCGCCGTCACCGACCGCCGGAACGGCCGCCTGTACCTCGACCTCCCCGCGACCGCCGTGCGCGTGCTCCGGGCGGGAGGCGTCCGCAGGATCGATCGAGCCGACCTGTGCACTGCCTGCGAGGAGGATCGGTTCTTCTCCCACCGTCGGGATGGGATCACCGGGCGGCAGGCGCTGGTGGCGGTGCGGCTGTGAGCGGGGTGGCCGAGAACGTGGCCGTGGTCCGCGAGCGGATCGAGGCGGCCTGCCGTCGCGCGGGGCGGGATCCGTCCGGGGTGCGCCTGGTGGCGGTGACGAAGACGGTCGATCCGTCGATGGTCCGGGAGGCGGCCGCGGCGGGGATCGAGGACTTCGGCGAGAACTACGTGCAGGAGCTGGAGGGCAAGCGGGAGGCCGCGCCCGGGGCACGGTGGCACTTCCTGGGGAGGGTGCAGAGCAACAAGGCCCATCGGGTGGCGAAGCTGGCAGACATGGTGCAGACGGTGGAGCCCGGCCGCGCGTGGCGCCGGCTGGCGTCGGCGGCCGAGGACGAGCCGATCGCGTGCCTGATCCAGGTGGATTTCACGGGCGAGCGGGTGGGCGTCGAGGCCGCCG